>BJHT01000028.1 GCA_014193395.1 Verrucomicrobiota bacterium | reverse complement strand
CGTGGCGGAGTTAGAAACGGCGATCAACGATTACCTGGTCGCGCGCAACCTGGCCCCCAAGCGGTACGTCTGGAAGAAGCAGGGGGAAGAAATCCTGGCCAAGATCCGCCGGGCGCGCGCGGCCATGAAAAAACAGATGGAAGAGTCGTTATGACCACTTATTTAGTGAACACTACACTAGCCGCTGGCCGAAAACCAAAGAATTGTACCACGGTCTGGCGTTTCGTCCCGGAGGGACTCCGCAGGAAATTAGCCGGGGGCAAGTCCGCGCAGCGGGCGCGGCCCCCGGTTGCGCCGCCGCACGGGCCATGCCCCAGCGGGGCATCGAAGAAGGTTTTTTGGCGGCCACCTTCCCCCAGCAGTTCCGCCATCACCCGGCGCCTCGGGCCATTTTCTTCGATGCCCCGTTGGGGCACGGAACCACACTGCGTGGTTCCCGGGGGCGGCGTCCGCTGGGGCGGACTTGCCCCCGGCTAATCTCCTCCGGTGTCCCTCTGGGACGGGAACCGGGCGGCACCGCACCCGCGAAGACTCAAGAAACTCCAAGCACCCTGACTCCGATGTTGCCGCTGCGACCTGGGAGCGGTCGCGCTCCGCTTTGGTTGCGGCCGCGCAACGCGGCCTGAACCCGCAACGCAGAATCTGGCCTGACTCGCCGACGTTTTCAGCCATACTGCCGGCGATGAAACCTATGAACGTGCGGGTAGTAACTTGGTCGTGGCTCAGCCCGCTCGAGGCCATCGTGTGTTTGCTCGCGTGCGCTGCTGCGGGCGCGGCTCTTGGACAGACCACCGCGTCTTCACCAAGCGCGCCCCGCACCGTCGTGATCCTCGGCGACAGCCTGGCGGCGGGATATGGCGTTGATTCTTCCGAGGCGTTTCCGGCGTTGTTGCAGCAGAAGGTCACGGCGGCGGGATTGCCGTTCAAGATCGTGAGCGCGGGCGTGAGCGGAGACACGACGGCGGGCGGCCTGCGGCGGCTGGACTGGGTGCTCAATCGTCCGGTGGACGTGCTCTTGATCGAACTCGGCGGCAACGACGGTCTGCGCGGCCTCGCGCCGGAGGCGACGCGCACCAACCTCCAGCAGATCATCGACAAAACCCGCGCCCAGCGGCCCGACGCGCGCTTCATCATCGCCGGGATGCAACTGCCGCCGAACCTCGGCGAGGAGTACATCCGCCAATTCGAGCGCATCTTTCCCGAAGTGGCCAAGGCCAACGGCGCGGCCTTGATCCCGCAGTTGCTCGCCGGCGTCGGCGGCGATCCAAAACTGAATCTCCCCGACCGCATCCATCCCACGCCCGCCGGGCACAAGCTCGTGGCGGAGACGGTGTGGAAGGTGTTGCGACCGGTGCTGGAGGAGACGGCGAAGCGGTGAGGCGCGGCGGTGGGCTTCGGTTTTTCGCTCTCAAAACCGATGTCAGCAGGAACAAAATTCGCGCCAATGGTCCCTCCACCGCTCAAGTAAATTCCCGCCGCTCATCCCGCAGGGTTGCCGCAGGAAATTAGCCGGTGCGTCCCTTCGGAAAAAATCAACGCACCGGATACGATCCGTTTCCAACCGCTGTCTGTGCCCCGCACAGCACGCGACGGTGCTCGCTCACCCCCCGTCACCCCAGCGTCAAAAAATTCCGCAGAATGGTCCGCCCATTTTCGGTGAGGATGCTCTCGGGATGAAACTGCACGCCCCAGATCGGCAGCTCGCGATGGCGCACGCCCATGATTTCGCCCTCGTCGGTCTCGGCGGTGATCTCAAGGCAGGCGGGCAGCGTGTCGCGTTTGATGACCAGCGAGTGGTAGCGCGTGGCGTTGAAGGGATTGGGCATCCCCGCGAACAGCTCGCGGCCGTTGTGTTTAATCGGCGAGGTTTTGCCGTGCATCATCCGGTAGTTTACCACGACCTCCGCGCCGAACGTGTGCCCGATGCACTGGTGCCCGAGGCAGACGCCGAAGAGCGGCAGGTGCGGACCAAAGGTGCGGATGACGTCGTTCGAGAGGCCGGACTCGCGCGGCGAGCAGGGGCCGGGCGAGATCAGGATGCGCTCGGGCTTCAGCGCGCGAATCTGGTCGAGCGTGATCTGGTCGTTACGGAAAATGCGCAGGTCCACCTGCATCTCGCCCAGATATTGGACCAGATTGTAGGTGAACGAATCGTAGTTATCGATGACCAGAACCATAGAAAAACGCTGCCGATAGCGGGCGCATCATTAGCGGGTGGCACCGGGGGCGCAAACGGAATTCGCAAATGCAGCGGCGGCGCGCGCCTCCCAGAGCAAGGCGTGAATCCCGCCCGCGCGGCACGGGCGCGCGCAGAAGCTCCAAGGCTAAAGCTCAAAGCTCAAGGGAAGCAGCCAAACCGCGCCAAGCTTCAAGACAAGCAAGCAGGGCACGCATGTCCGGCGGTGCGACCCGCCCCTCCCTTTATAGGAGTCGAGGTAACGAGACTCTAACCTCCTTCTGCGCGCGGCCCGCCCCAAGCGCCGTCCGCCGCGTCGCGAAACCGCGCTCGGGTTCCAGGCGCCCTGCCCCAGCCAGGTCCGCGAGACTCCGGCTGTCTTTCGCGTGGAAAAGGTGAGAGTCTCCTCACGTCGTCTCCTACAAGGCGAGGTTCACGGCGCCGGGCGGACGAGCAGGTTCGGTTTCGTCCACAGCACGCGAGCGACGAAGGTCGCGCCTTCCGCACCGCGTTTCCGCGAGTCTTTCATGAACATCCCCTCCGAGACGGTGATCCACGACTCGGTTTCGCTGATCGCCGCGGCACCGAAATTTCCCAGCTCCGCGCCGCGTTCGGGCACGACAATTTTTTCCGTGCGGCGCAGGACACGCAGGGTCGCGGGGTCCACCTGCGCGAGGAAGAGCGGCGCGCGATGGCGCATGATGTGGTCGTTGTTCGCGCCGCGGCGGGTGTAGCAGAGGAAGAGTCCGTCGCTGTGCGCGAGCCAGTGCTGCTGTGTGTTGTAACTGCCCAGCTCGGTGCCGTCCTCGAAGCGCCACGGCTGCGGCTCGGCGAAGGTCAGGCCGTCGTCGCTCACGCTCACGTAGCCGCGCAGGTCGTTGCGCAGTGTGAGGAAGTAACGCCCGCGAAACGCTATCAGGGACGGCTCGTACAGCCCGCGCGCCACGGCCAGTCGCAGCACGGTGCCGTGCCGCGCGTAGGTCAGTTTCGTCCCGTCGAAACGGCACTCGGCCACCGTGGTGCTGTAGCGGTCCTTGGCGCTTTTGCCGATGTAGAGCGGCACCAGCAGCGTGCCGTCGGGCCGCACGACCCATTGCGCGCAGGCGTTGCGCGCGAAGTTGAATTCGTCGCCCGGCGGCAGTTCGAGCACCTGCCACGGCGACCATTTGCCCGACTGCGGTTCGAGCACGGCATAGACCGTCTGGTGCGCGCGTTTCAAGTCGTCGAGTTGGTGCCCTTTCGGGCTGTAGCGCACCTCGCAGCCGATGGCCAGCAACCGGCCCGTGGGCGCGTGCCAGCCGGGCGTCACGTCGGCGACGCTGATGGTTACGCCGTCCGGCTGGGGCCGCCAGTCCAGCTCGGGCGGCAGCACCGGACCGGTCCACGGCCCGTCCGGTTGCGACCGCGTCATGACATGGAGGCCCGAGTAATAATCCGAAACATTGAGATGTTTCTGGATGGTCATCACCACCGACGGCCCGGCCTGCCCGCGCGCCGGAATGGCCGCCGCGCGCGGGTGGAACCAATGGAATTTTTCGTCGTCGTGCTTCACCGCCGTCTCGAGTTTCACCGTGAACTCAACCGGCGGTGGCGGCTCGGCGGCGGGGACGGAGAGCAGCAGTGGCAACGAGCAGAGCAAGCGGAGGACGAGTGTTTTCATGGGGTGGTGTTCACCGGCGTTCGCGATCATTCACGGCCGCACCTGTTTCACGAGCTTGTGGACCGACGCGGCGATGCGGTCCTCGATGTCGCCGGCCCAGCGGAAGGCGGGGCGGCCGTACTCATAGAGGTTCGCGCCGCCTTCGTAGCCGCCTTCCTCCCAGACGCGGCGCGAGGGGATGTAGGAGATCATGTCGTCCGCGTAGCCGCAGACCCAGGTGCCGGGACCGAACTCGCGTTTGAAGCGCAGCGCGTAGTCCACCACCGTTTCGGCCCCCTGGCCGATGAAGAGCAGTTCCTTGCCGAGCCGCCACGCGTGGACGGGATACGGATACGAGTCGGAAAATTTTTCGAGCGCATCGAGCTTTTGCAGCATCCGCGCGGCCCAGCGGGCGCGGATGGCGTTGGTGTCTTTCAGCAGCGGCGTCAGTTCCTCGCGCGTGACGACTTTGAGATAGGGCAGTTCGATCAGCTCGAATGCGGTGCGCAGGCCCGCCGACACGGGCTGCAACGGCTGCTTCAGCGCCTCCTCGACGCCGACCGCCAGCATTTTCCCGTACTTCTCGCACAGCTCGACGCTGCGGCGCGGCAGCGGGTTTTGGTCGCCGCCGCAGGTGTTCACGAACATCGCAGCGGCGCCCGGATGATTCTTCTCCAGTTCCAATTGTGCGAAGCCCGGGTAATCGCCGCACCAGGTGCGGAAATTCAGCGTCGTGGGATGACACGCGTAGCCGAACAAAATCGCGGCCAGCTTGCCGTCGGGGCGCGTCACGGTGAGGACCGGCACGGTGTGATCGACCGGGCCTTTGAGCGGCGTGCCGCTGGCGAGCAGCGCGGGCACGTCGGCCTCGCGGTTGTTGCGGCGGTTGACGGCGAAGGTCGCCCTTCCCTCGCCGTGTTGCAGCCGCGCAGGCGCGAGCTGCGCCAGCGCCTCGCCGACGAGCGCCACGAGCTGCGTCACCATCAGGGCCGTGTATTCGTTGACCAGCGCGACCTGCTCGTCCTCGACGGGGTAATAATCCACGAGATCGTCGCCGAGGCGCGGGCCGCAGTGATTATGCGAGAAGGTGAACATGATCTGCTCGCGCTCGAGCTTGTGCTCCTTGCGGATCAGTTCGAAGGCCCGGTCGCTCATGCCCTTGGGCACGCCTTGAAAATCGCTGGTGATCAAAACCACGCGCCGTCCAGTGGTGTCCTCGAGCGCCAGCGCCTTCATCCAGAGGTCGTGCAGCTTGCCGTCGGGCGCGCGCTTGGAGCCGTAGCCGGCGAGCCACACGGCCTTTTCCGGCGTGATGATTTTCCGCGCGACGCCGGCTCGCCACACAGGAGCGGCGGACGGAGTCGTAGTCTCCGCGGCCAGTGCGGCAGCGGCCGGCCAGGAAGCGAGCGCGGTGGTCGCGCCGAGGAGGCCGGTGGTTTTCAACCATTCGCGGCGGGTGAGGTGGAGGGATTTCGTTTTCATAGACGGTCGTTGGTGCCGCATTGATTTCACCAAGGTTTGCCGTGACTGGCGAGCAGCGTTCTGTAGGCACGCGGCGAGTGGGTGCATCCTGAAGTGGTTGGTGAACGGCACGGCCGGGTGAGGCGCAGCAGCTCGCAAGGAGCGCGGCATTGATGCCGCTTCAACCGGAGCTTTCATCCTCATTTGGTGGCGCAGGTGTCCACGTCGGCTGGAGCGTGGGTTGCGGAAACTGCGGTGCGCTCGGCGAGCGCCGACACGCTGCCGACTTGGAAGTCGGCGACCCAGCAGGTTTGGAAACCTGCGCCACAAGCGCGGCGTCCGCGGCTGGTCTGCGACCCCGCAGCGCTGCGGCGCGCACGGTCCGCCTATGGTTTCGCGGGTTTCTCGTCGTAGCTCCAGACCCAGTCGCCGCGCTTCGGGTCGGCGCGGGGTGGCGTTCCGGGGCCGGTGACAACTTCGCCGCCGTCGTCGGTTTCGTTGAGGCCGACGGAGTAGAGGATGAATTTGCCGTCGGCGGTGCGGCGGTATTTGAGCGCGGTGCCGCTCATGAGGTCGTGGGGAAGTCTGGGGAGAAAGTCGGGGACGAGCGCGGCGGTGGATTCGGGAAAGGCGCCGTGTTTGAGGCGGTGGCGTTCGAGCGCGCAGGCGATGCGGGCGAGGTCGAGGGCGGATTGGGTGAAGGCGAATTTTTCGGCAATGTTGAGAACGGCGGGAAACAACATGCCGGCGAGAATGCGGTAGGGGTGTGTGGTCCTAAGCTTGGGTTCGTTTTCCTTGGCGCGTTGGTAAACGTCGAAACGAAAGAGGCGCTTTTCCGGATCGATGACGGGGAGGGTGAACTGCTGGTGCAGGCTGACGATGTAGGCCTTGTTTTGTTCCAGCCAGCCGGAGGGGACCAGCATCACGGCGACGGTGTTTGGGCTGGGGTCGCCGATGCCGATGAGGGCGCCAGCCGTGCGCGGGTTGTCCCGGACGAAGTCGATGGTGTTGACGGCGAAGGCCTGCTCGCCGCGGATGGCTCGCTGATAGGCGACGAGCATGTCGGTGGCGGCGAGTTGCTTTTCCAGTGTCTGCAATTGCGCGTCCGACCACTGGCGACGCGCGAGGCCCTCCCAGACGGGCTGGAGTGCGTGTTCGAGGATGGCGAGCTGGACGAGGCCGGAGATGAGGACTGGTTCGGCGGAGATCGCGTCGGCGAGGCGGAAGGTGAGGCGGAGGTCGTCGAGCGCGGCGTCGGTTTGGCCGAGGGAAAGGCGGGCGCTGGCTTGCAAGACGGCGATCTGGGAAAATTTTCTGAGGACCGAGAGATGAGGAAGGAGGGCGGCGAAGTTGTCTTCGTAGCGAACGTGGAACTGCGAGTGTGGGCGGCGGGCGGCGGCGCGCAGTTCGTTCATCTCGGGATCGAACTGCGCGAGGGCGAGGAGGATGTCCTCGCCCGGTTGCGCCGCGACGGGCGCGGTTGGGAAGTTGGTGAAGGCGCGGAAATGGGCCTGCCAGGCGGCGAGATCGACGGGTTGGCAGAGGCGCCATCCGCCCTGCGAGGGCGGGTTGTTGCCGGTGAATTTGAGCTGGGTAAGGCGATCATGGGCGGCTTGGTTGCGGGGTTTCGACTGCGCCATGCCGGGCTTGGCTTTCGGATCGGAGACAAAATCGAGCAGCGGCGCGAGCAGCGGGGTCATGGCGAAATTCTCCGCGTCGGGCACGGCGGGCGGCGCGAGGGATTTCCAGTCGAAGCGTTCGCCTTTGGCTTCGAGGTCGGCCTTGGTTTTGCGCCAGACGCGCATGCCACGCAGTCCTTCCACGGCGTAGAAGAGAGCGATCAGGGTGATGAGGGAGGCGAGAACGAGCAGGGTGCGGCGGAGAGTTTTCATGGCGCGTTGGTGCGGTGGGCGTTGAGCCAGCGGAGGGCTTCGAGTTCGCCGGAGTTTTTCATGCGCTCGAAATAGACGAGCAGCTCGGGCTCGGTCAGGCCGGAGGCGGGATCGAAGGCGTCGAGCTGCTGCGTGAGGCTGCGGATTTCGTTGCGCTGGGATTGGAGAACGGCGAGGCGTTCGGCGGGAGTCTGGCGGAGGAATTCGTAGCTGCGGTTTTGGTCGAGCGGTTCGAGAACGCGTTTCTCGAAGGCCATGGCGACGAGTTGTTCGATCAGAATGCCGCGGCTCGGGCCGGCGTTGATCTGGCGCGCGATGGCGAGGCCCATGGTGGCGAGATTTTCGGCGGCGGCGGGATCCCCGCGGGCGAGTTGTTCTTTCACCAGCGCGGCCATTTCCTTGGACACGGCGGTCAGGGACTGGAGGTGCGGCAGCAACGTGCCCATGAAGGCTGTGCCCTTGGCCTCGACGGGCGACCGGCCGGCAAGCAGCAGCAGTTCCTCGGTTGCCTGGATGTCGGCGGTGGCGAAGTCATCGAAACGCGGTTTGGCGGCGGCGGCGGCGAGTTCCTGCAACGCACGCTCGGGTTGCTTCGCTTTGAAGAGATCGGCGGCGGAGAGGTAGTTGCCGAGGGCATTTTCGGGCGCGGATTGCTTCAACCGCTCGAGCCACTGCGCCCGCTGGTCGGGCGGGAGGGCGGCGTCGCCGAGCATGGCGACCTGGATGCGCGGATCGTTCGGGTGGGATTGGGCGGCCTCGGTGAGATAACTTTTGTCGTGGGTCAAGCGATACGCAGCGAGCAGGCTCGGGGCGTCGCGTTTGCAGCGCTCGACGTAATCTTCGACCTTCTCGCGAGGCAACGCGGGCGTCTCGCCGGATTGGAGCCGGGCGAGCGTGAGCTGCCACGGGGTGAGATTATTCGTGCCGCCGGAACCCGCAGGAACGCCGGTGATCGGGCGGCGCGCCGGCCGGATGGGGCTGCGCGCATCGTCGTCGTCACCCGCCGCAACGCGCGGAGCGACGACGGGCGCAGGCGCTGTTTCCCGGCGCTGGTGATTGATCCAGGACAGAGCGATGACTGCGGTGACAGCGGCGGCGAGCAGACCAAGCACAGGGCGGGTTTTCATGAATCAAAGCGGCGGGGTGTTTCAAGCAACTGGGAACGGCCGCGAAATCTCGCTGCGGCGCGGGTCGAGGAGGTGCGACGGCCTCGGAACGGGCCTGGCCGGAGCGAGGTCATCAAGCAATTCGGCGCGGAGGCGGAGTTGTTCCCGCAGCAGTTGCTGCAGGACGGGGGCAGGCACGCTGGCGAAATGCTCGGCGTGCCCCCGCTCAGTCCGGGCAAGCTGGCTGCCAAGGATGACCACCCAGACGGCCGCGAGGCCGAGCCACGCGCGACGCGCGGGCCAGAAGAGTTCCTGCCACCAGTCGCGGATCCGGGCGGTGGCAGGGCGTGGCGCGCGGGTGTTTGGAAAGGCCGCTGCGAGGGCCTGAGCGCGCATGGCGTCGAGTTGCGGCGTGGCCGGATGGTGGCGGGCAAGGAGCAGGTCACGGGGTGTTTTCATGGACGATTTTCCCAAAGTTGGCGCAGCGCTTTCTTGGCGTAATGCAGGCGGGATTTGACCGTACCGAGGTTGGCGTCGGTGACGGTCGCGATTTCATCGAGCGAAAAGTCTTCGACAAAATGCAGGAGCAGGACAGCGCGTTGCGGCTCGGGCAGGCGTTCGAGCAGCGCGAAGAATTCGGCCTCACGCTCTTTGCGCACGAGTCCGTCGCGGGGGTTTTCGGCGTCGTCAGCGACGGATTCGAGTGCGGCGTCGGTTTCCTGAAAGACGTGGGCCGTGCGGGATTCGCGGCGCCAGTGCTGCACCACCCGCTGGTGCGCGATGGCGAACAGCCACGAACCAAAACGCCGGTCATCCCGCAGCGAATCGACGTGGCGAATGGCGGTGGTGAAACTCTCCTGCACAATGTCGAGCGCCGCCTGCTCGTGACGGACCAACTCAACGACGAAGCTGTAGAGCGGCAGTTGGAACCGCTGGAAGAGCGTGTTCCACGCCGCCGAATCGCCGGAGCGGGCTGCGCGGACGGGCAGTTGTTCATGGTCGGGCACAGAGTGCAGTTACGATCAGTGGAATGGAGGCGGGGAGAAAAGGTTCAAAAAGTGGTGCAGAATTTTTTCTCCCGACTTTCGGAGCCGGTGCCCGGCGAAAACATCGTCCGATTGTCGGGGCGCGGATGTTCGGCCGCGCCGTGCGTTTGTCCTGCGGGAGACGGACGAGCATCGGGTCGGCAGCAAGCAAGGCAGAGGTCAGCCAACCATCGATCCGGGAGGACGCGGATAGGAACGACGAGTTCGCGCACCGTGATCGATGGATCAGCCGAGGCAGTGGAGCAGCGGGATTTCATCCGTAAGTATCGATGTATGTCCGTGGTTCATCGGTTCCCACTGTGGGATCCAGGTCGATCTGAAGTCCGTGATTTGAAATTTGAGATTTGAGATTTCAGATCTCCCTCCGTCCGCACCTCAACTTTCCCATTGCCCCTTCCCCAGACCCCAGACCCTAGACGCCAGACCCTTTTTTTCGCCCCCCTCACCACGCTTCCAACAACTGCCGCACCCGCCCGACCGGCAGCCCCACCACGTTCGAGAACGACCCCGAAATCTCCTCGATGATCCGATGCCCGTGCTCCTGCACCGCATACGCCCCGGCCTTGTCCAGCGTGTGAACCCGCCCGAGATAGTCGTCGATCATCGCGTCCGTCAGCGGATGAAACGTGACGCTGCTCGTCTCCGAAAAAATGTGGCAGCGATGCGCCGCCAGGTGCATGAGGCAGACGCCCGTCACCACCTCGTGCGTGCGCCCCTGCAACTCGCGCAACATCCGCCGTGCATCCGCGTGGTCCGCCGGTTTCCCGTACAGCGTGGTGCCGCGGAAGACCAGCGTGTCGGCTCCGATTACCAGCGCCTCGGGCGAGCGTTTGGCCACCGCCCGCGCTTTGCGGTAGGCGTTGAGCTGCGAGATCTCGCGCGCCGTGAGTTGCTCGTGATGCGCCTCCGTCGCGTCGCTCGCCACCACCGCGAAGTCCAGCCCCAGGTGCCGCAACAACTCCTCCCGCCGGGGCGAAACGGACGCGAGGATGATCGGTGGCAGGTTTGGTTTCATGCGCAGGTTCGGGTTCAGATTCGGATTCAGGGTTTGAGAGCCGCTGCCGCGGTTGTTTCCAGTTCCAGCGCCGCGTGGAACGCCGCCAATTTCACCGTAAACGCCGCGTCGTCCAGCACGGGGAGCGCGCCCGTCACGTCCACGCCCGGTGTCAATTCCACCCAGCTCTTGCAGCCGCCGAACTCCGGCCGCATCGGCCATTCCAGCCGCTGCGGCAGCCGGTGAATCCGCACCGCGAGCGCGAAAATATTCCGGTTCCGCCCCCATTCGAACCGCTCGGCAATCACCGCGTCGCGCCAGATATGCTGCCCCCGCAACCGCTCCGCCGCCGCGAGCGAATCCAAGCGTCTCCACGCCACCACCACGCCGAAAAAATCCAGCCGCAACGTCTCCGGCCCCGGCAGGTCCGGCGCGATCACGTCGTACCGCGCCTGCGCCGCCGCCGCCACATGCTCGCGCTGCTGATGATACAATGTCGGGAACAACAGAAACTGCGGATGCTCGACCTGAAATCCACCCGCCCCCTCACTGATCCCGCCCTTGCGCAGGATCACGATCTGGTCCCCGCGCCCGAGCGCATCGACCACCACCGCCCACTCTTTGAACGCAATCCGCATGACGCGAGAATTAGCCGCGCGCCCATTTCGCGTCGAGCCGATTGCTCGAGGACCCCGGTGCCAAGTGCGTCATCATCGATGCGTTGTCGCCAGTGGCGGCTTGGCTTCACTTCCTTTTCACCGTCCTGCGAGGCGGGCGGCGATCTGGTCGAGGGGCAGGAATTGCACTTCGGTTCCGTTGTAAGTGCGGGAAAATGCCGGCCGGGCGTCGGTGGTGGTCACCAGCAGGGTGGCCTTGGGATAAAGGCGGGCGAAGACGAGGAGGTTTGCAGGATCAAAATCGCGAGCTGACCATTTGCATTCCATGGCCACCGGAGTTTTCCCGCGCGGTGCCCAGATCAAATCCACTTCGTGACCCTGCTTGTCCCGCCAGTAGCGCAGGTCAGTGGTCTGAAGCAGTGCGGTGAGTTCGTTGAGGACGTAATGCTCCCACAGGTGCCCGAGATCGTCGGAGCGCAGGCTGGTCCAGCCGCGATGGGCGCAGACGAAGCCGGTGTCGAAACCATAAACTTTGGGGGCAGCGATGATTTCGTTGCTGCGGCGGGAACTGAAGGGCCGGAGCACCAGCGCCACGGAGGTGGCTTCGAGGACGGCGAGGTAGTTTGCGATGGTGGTGCGACTGACTTCGCACGGGGCGGCAAACCGGGTCGCTTCAAAAATGCCACCGCTCTGGGCCATGAGCAGTTCCACGAATCGTTGGAAGGAAGCGCGGCGCTCAAGGCGGAAAAGTTCCTGGATGTCCTTGGCCCAGTAGGCATCCATCCATTCCTGGAAATCCCGTTCGGGCAGTTCCGGCGAGAGGAAAAACGGCGGGAGGCCGCCGTGGAGCAGGCGGTGCGGAAGATCGGCTTCGCCGAAGTCGGCGAGATCCGCCTCGATCATCGGGGTGAGCCAAAGCTCCGTCTTGCGTCCGGCGAGCGTGTCGCGAAAGCGGCTGCTGGCTCCGAGCGTCGAGGAACCGGTGGCAAGGATGCGGACGGTGGGAAAGTGGTCGGCGGCAATCTTGAGCAGTTCGGAGGGATTGGGGAGGCGGTGTACCTCATCCAGGACGATGCGCTTGCGGCGCAGCCCGTACAGGAAAGCCTCGGGGTCTTCCATGGCGCGCCGGACCCGCGGCAGCTCGCAGTCGAAATACTCGACGTTCGACAGGGACTGGGCGAGGGACGTTTTCCCGGCCCGCCGGACGCCACGCAGCCAGAGGACTGAACGGCGGGACCATTGTTGTTCGATGCGTTGGAGCCAGAAGCCGCGCTTTACCATACGTCGGCAGGATGTCGTTCAGTATGACTCAACGCAAGTCTGATAGCATTTAGTTTCCAGCTGGGATGCGACCAAAACGATAGGCAGGAACGGCGGAATCTCCCGAGCAAGGGGCAGGAACCCAACGCCACCGCGCCCGCCACCTCGGCACGCTGGGTGACAAAAAAGAAAGCAGGCAACTCTGCCTGCTTTCGATAGACGCCGAAGCGTGTGTGGGGAGAAGTGGAGCCGCGGTTCAGCCAGCCAGTCCGGTCAGTGTACCGGTGCTGTCGCCGAGGGAGTGGACCTTGATGCTCATGCGGTCGAGCATGGCGAGCCAGAGGTTGTTGAGCGGCGTTTCCTTGGGATAAACGAGGTGCCGGCCGGGCTTGATGGTGCCGCAGCCCTGGCCGAGGAGGAGGACGGGGAGGTTGTCGTGGTTGTGGGCGTTGCCGTCGGAATTGCCGCTGCCGTAGGCGATCATGCAGTGATCGAGCAACGTGCCGTCGCCTTCTTTCACGGACTTCAGCTTGCCGACGAGATAGGCGAGCTGGCGGATGTGGAAGCGGTTGATCTCGGCGATTTTCTCGAGCTTCGCCGCGTCGTTGCCGTGGTGGGAGAGGTCGTGGTGGCCTTCGCGCACGCCGATGAAGGAGTAGGGTTTGTTGCTGCCTTCATTGGCGATCACGAACGTGCAGACGCGCGTGGTGTCGGTCTGGAAGGCCAGCGCCATGAGGTCGCCCATGAGGCGGATGTGTTCCTCGTAGGTGGCGGGAATGCCGGTCGGCGCGGTGACGCCGGCGGGCGCTTTGGGTTCCGGGAACTTACCGGCGCGCTCGATGCGTTGTTCGATGTCGCGGACGGAGGTGAAATATTCGTCGAGTTTCTGTTGATCGTGTTTGCTGACCTTGCCCTGCAACTCGCGGTAATCCTCGCGCACGAGGTCGAGGACGCTCTTGCGCTGGGCGTCGCGCTGCTGGCGTTCCTTGACCGAGCCGGCGCTGAACAGGCGCTCGAAGACGAGCTTCGGGTTGACTTCCTTGGGCAGCGGCTGCGTGGCCGAGCGCCAGGACATGGTGGAGGAATAGAGGCAACTGTAGCCGCTGTCGCAGTTGCCGGCCATCGCGCCGGATTCGCAGCCGATCTCGAGCGAGGGCAGGCGGGTCTGGTCACCGATGCGCGAGGCGACGACCTGATCGACAGAGATGCCGGCCCGGATGTCCGTGCCGTCGGTTTTGCGCGGCTGGGCGCCGGTGAGGAACGCGGTGAGTGCGCGGGCGTGGTCGCCGCCGCCGTCGCCGTGGGCGCGGGCCTTGTCGGCGGTGAGGCCGGTGAGCACGGTGAGCTGGTCGCGGTGCGGTGCCAGCGGCTTGAGCAGATCAGGCAGCTCGAAGCCCGCGCCTTCGGTGGCGGGCGTCCACAGCTTCATGTTCTTGCCGTTGGGGACGTAGATGAAGGCCATCCGGTTGGGCGCGGCCTTGGATTCCTTGGTGCCGGCGGCCCACGAGGTGAGCGGTCCCATGGCTTCGAGCCACGGCAGTGCGAGGGTGGCGCCGAGACCGCGGAGGACGGTGCGGCGGGAGACTTGGAGGTTCGTGCTCATTCGGATGATTCCTGTTGTTGGCTGAGTTCAGTGCCGCGCCGCATACGGAACGGATCGCTTTTGACAATGCCGGTCACCAGTGCGGAAAACTTGTAATCACTGCGCGCCAGCGTGTCGGCGATTTGTCTGACGGCGCGGGCGTCATAATATTCCAAGCCGCGGCCAAGGGCGAAGATGAGCAGCTTCTCGGTGAGATTGCGCGCCAGCAGATCCTTCTTCTCCTTCAAGATGAGCTTCAACTCCGCCGGGCCGTTGAACGACTTTCCGTCCGGCAGGGTGCCCGAGGAATCGATGTCCGCGGTGCCGTCCCGTTTGCGATAGGCGCCGACGGCGTCGTAGTTCTCGAAGGCAAAACCCAGCGCGTCCATCTGCGTGTGGCAACTGGCGCAATTCGGATTGGCGCGGTGCTGCTCCATCCGCTGGCGCAGCGTGCCGGTGAGTTCCTTCTGCGCGTCGAGTTCGGGCGCGCCGGGCGGCGGCGGCGGCGGGGGCGTGCCGAGGATTTGCTCGAGCACCCAGCGGCCGCGCTTGACGGGCGAGGTGCGCGTCGGGTTGGAGGTGACGGTGAGCACGCTGGCCTGGGTAAGGAGGCCGCCGCGTTCTTTCATGGGCAGGGAGACGCGGACAAACATGTCTCCGCGAACGGGTTCGCCGCCGGGGCGCCGATCCTTTCCCTTGGCGTCGATCCAGTTGCCCACCGTATCGGCGATGCCGTAGTGCCGGGCCAGAACCGCCGTCAGGTACGTGAAGTCCGCGTCAATGAGGTCCAGGATGCTGCGGTCTTCCCGTACGATTTCGCCAAAGAACAACTCGGTTTCGCGCAACATGGCGGCGCGGAGTTTGTCGGTGAAGTTGGGAAACAATTTCGCGTCCGGCGCGAACGACTGGAGCCGTCGCAATTGCAACCACTGCATGGCGAAGTTCTCGACGAGCGCGCCGGCCTTCGGGCTTTTCAACAGGCGGCGGACCTGCGCTTCGAGGTTGGCGGTGAGCTGGTTTTTGCCCGCGAGTTCAAACAGCTCATCGTCGGGCATCGTGCTCCAGAGGAAATAGGAGAGGCGCGAGGCGAGTTGAAATTCGTCGAGCGGATGGGCCTGCGGCTGCGTGGGGCGATCGTCGAGTTCCACGCGGAAGAGAAACTTCGGCGAGATAAGCACGGCCTGCACCGCGAACTGAATGCCGGCTTCCCAGCTCTGGCCGCGGGCTTCGGTGGCCTCGACGACTTTCACCAATCGCTCGATCTCGGCGGCGGTGGCGGGCCGGCGGAAGGCGCGCGTGGCGAAGCGCGTGACAATCTCGCGGGTCTGCTCGGCTTTGGACTTGCCGGGCGTGCAGGCCATGATGCGGCGATGGCTTAGCGGGCGCGTGTCGGTGGGGCCGGTGAGTTCGATATATTCGACAAAGAGCATCCGCGGCAGCTCGCCGGCGGGGGACGGATTCAGGAGCTTGATGCCCGCGTTGAAGCTGCTGGGTTCGAGGTGAAATTTGTATTCGAGAATCTCCGGCTTCTTCTGCGTGGCCGTGACCTCGAAGGTTTTCAGCTCCCGCTGGTCGAGCATGAACGCGGCCTTCACGGGTTCGGTGCCCTCGGGCGAGAGACCGTAAACACGGGCGCGCAGGACGTATTCGCCGTCCGTGCTCAGCTTGTAATCGGTGAAGAGCAGGCCCTTGTCCGTCGCGCGAAATCCGCCGGGGAAGGTGCCGGCGGGTTGCAAATACTTGGAGGACTGCCGGCGCACGGGCGGCTTCGGGACGTTCACGACGATCGCGGACGCGGCGATGTTTTCCGCGGCGGCGAGGTAGCGCTCCATCAACACGGGCGAGAGCGTCAGCACGTCGGCGATGTTGTCGAAACCGTGGCCGATGTCGTCGGTGGGGAAATCTTCGGCGGGATTGAAATCAACGCCGACAAGGTCGCGGATGGTGTTGGCGTACTCAGTGCGGTTGAGGCGGCGGAGCGTGACGCGGCCGGGGTCGGGCTTGGCGTTGTTCTCCGCGAGTTCCATTGCGGCATGGACCGCGCCGGTGAAGGCGGCGAGATCGGCGGGCGCGGGGCGGGCTTTTTTCTTCGGCGGCATTTCGCCAGAGGTCGTTTGATTCAGCACGCTGAGCCAGACCTTGCGCTCCTTGAGCAGCGACGCCGGGGACTTGAACGGCTGCAGATTCAGGTCGCCCTTCTGCACCTTGTCGCTGTGGCACTCGATACAGTGCTGGTCGAAAAAAGCGGGGACAACCTTGGCGAAATCGCCGCCGGAAACTGTGCTCGCCGCGCCGTGGCCGGACGGCGCGAGGACTGAGCAGAGTACGCCCACCGCACTGGCGATGACCGCCGCGCGATTGATTCCCCGGCCACCTCGGCCGCTGTGATTATTTTTCAATGTCCACATGCTCTGAGTTAAAAACGACTTGCCGCACCTGAAACCTACTCAGGTGCGGCGCGAAAACGGAATTGGCGATGCTACTACGCAATGGTCACCAACCCAGGCTCAGCGACGGCGGCCACGAGGCGCGCTGGTTGCAGCCGCGACGGCCCGCCGCCGTTGCTGCAGCGCACGGTCTGGCTTCGGCTCATTCGTAGTGAGTCCACATCCGGACGACCTTGATGGTGCGTTCGGCATCATAGACCTGATAGACCAAGCGGTGCTGAATGTTGATGCGACGGGAATATGCGCCAGCCAAATCTCCAATGAGCTTTTCGTAGGGCGGCGGGGTCTGAAACGGGTTCTTTGCGATGATGTCGAGAAGACGTTGCGCCTGTGGTCTGAGGTTGGAGGACGCAAGCTTCTTGGCGTCCTTCTGCGCTTGTTTGGTAAAAACGACGGACCAACTCACCAGCCTGGTTTGGTGGAGGTTTTGCTGAGCGGTTCGGCCATGCCCTTGCGGATGGAGTCGCGCATACCGGGAATCGAGACGAGGTAGAGAGTCTCTTGGATGCTGTGCCAATCATCCTCCGACACGAGCACAGCATTGGAACGCTTGCCGGTGATCTGAATGGGTTCGTGAGAATCCGCGGCCTCATCGAGGAGTTGATAGAGCTTGGAGCGGGCTTGTGTGACGGGAAGTGAGGTCATGGCCAAAGCGTCCGTGAAAGCGTGCGCATCGTCAAGGGGCTCGGAAAACGCCGTTCGTGGTCAACTCGCGACTCCACCGACCTCACTTCGCGACCGTGATCGTATGCTTCACGGGCACAAGGGCCGCGCGCACCTCGGCGTCGAGCGCTTCCTGCCGCGCGCCAAGGCGCTTGCGGATGACGGCGAGCGCGGCGGCCGTCTCGGCGTCGCCTTTCACTTCCGCCGGGAGATTGCGGAAGCCGGTGATGACGCCCGTGATCATCGTCGTTTAAAAGTTCTGCTTGTTGGCGACCGCTCCAAGCACTTTGCCGAACGCTTCGTCAAACGGCGTGCTCGGAAATTCCGCGGCGAGATTCACGCCCGCCTCGAGCTGCTCCTTGCTGAACTCTCTCGTCACCTTGCCCCACGTCACCTTGGCCTTGGCGGCGGTGAGGTTTTTCACCTTGAGCGTGAAGCGGTTCAAATCCTGGTTGAACGGAAAGAACGGCGTGATGCTGCGGGTGCTGCCCGAATTCTTCGGGTCGGCGTCGAAGCAAAACGGATAGCGGCTGCTCTCGATCTCCACGCCCGCGCCAGACTTGCCGAGCACCTTGTGACCACCCGTGGCCGTGGTTTCGCCGCTGAGATCGACGGTGATCTCACCGATGCTGCCGTCCACGCCGAGGGCCTTGAGGAAGGCGTAGGCCATGATGAGATGCCCGTTGGGGCCGGGATGGAAACCGTCCTTGCCGCACACATCGTAGCTTTCGCCGAGCGCGGCCTTGGCCTTGGTCATCGCGTCGATCATCGGGCTGTGGACATCCGCGTAGGTCTGGTTGATTTCCTTGGCGAGCTTGCTGCCGATGACGCCGAGCTGGGCGAGGCTGTGGTTGTAGCCGTCGGCGGATTTGCCGGGCGGGAAGCTCGTGCGCGCGCCGAAGAATTTTGTGTCCACCGCGCCGGGGCTGCCGACGACGATGTGCTTCACGCCGACGGCCGCGAGCTTCTTGACCACCGTGCGCATGTTGTTCTCGTAGTTCTTGCCAACGCCTTCATCAAACGGCCGGTAGCCGCCATCGTTCATGCCGTAGCACGTCGTGGCGACCGTGGGCTGAAACGCCGCGAGGTCATTCTCCAACCGTCCGGCGAAACCACCCGCCGTCTCGCCGCCCCAGCCAAACTGGAACACCTTGATGTCCCTCCGTCCGGTGCTGGCCACGAGATAGGCCTCCATGAATTTGCTGTACAGCTTCTGCTCGGTGATCGAATCGCCAATAATGGCGACGCGGGCATCGGGCGGCAGCGCGTTGGCCGCGTGGACGGCGATGGTTGGCGAGGTGAGCAGGCCCGCGAGCAGCGAGCCGGTGAGCAGCGGGAGACAAAACATTTTGGTCATGGGCCGCGTTCGATTGCGAAGCGGGGCCTTTATTCAACCCGCCCCGGAAACTGGCCCTGACAAGCAAGCGCATCGTCGAGGGCAGGCGAGTGGCGCTGCCGCCGACGAGCTCCGACGCCCGCAGTCGTTGAGGACTGACGCCTGCGAAGCCGAGTCGTCGGTGCCCGCTGGTCGGTACTCGGGGGGCGGTGCAGCCAATTATTGCGGAGCGCTCGATAGCAATTTGGGAGGGGCGTTTGGCTCAGGAACCACCGAACGGTCCCGCAGCATCAAGGCGACCACGGATGGGAAAGTGGACAGTGGTTGCGCTGCGCTCGCGCGCGGTTCGTGGCCCGGGGGCGCGGCATTCATGGCGGAACGATCACTCAGGCCAGGCTGATGGAATTGGAGTTGCGAGCCGCTTCGCGCAACGCACCATCCGCCGGCCGAGCTTCGCGGGGTCCTCTTCCAATCTCGGCCACGTATTTGGATTTGCTTCCGGACAAGAAGGCGACGGGATTGGGGTGACCGAAAATTCCGCAGAGATGGGCAAGGCGCAGAGGAGCGCTGATAGCGGCCGTGACTGCGAGCCAAGGACTCCCGTTTGGCAGACAGACTCATGTTCGTGACTTGGGTAACCACGAATGTGAGTCCACGTCTCGTCGGACGCCTCGTCCAACTCCCCGCCTTCGCAACATTTAGTCTGAGTCAACTTGCACCCGCGTCGCGCCGACGAAAACGCTGGCGTTTTCCAAAACCGGCACCTAGTCTGAGGGCGAGCCAATTCACCGAATACCTAAGCCAATTTCCAGCCAACCAGGCTGTGGTCGGAGAAGATTGGGCGACTGTATGAGCACGGGGATGAAACGGAGCGCGGCGCGAAATCGAAGGGCGTATGAGCCTTCGATCCCGGAAGGACGGCGTGTTCGCGAGGCGGGAGGTGAGATGGCGCGCAGCTTCCCGGAGGTTCGCACTGGCTCTCCATTTTACTTTCGCTGCGCGGTGTTGCGCTGCGGTTCCCTGTCGGAACACTCCGCGGACACCTGCCGGGTCCGCAGCACCCGGCGTCGAGATTTGGCAAACCACGTGGCCCAGCGGGGCGACCTGCAAAGGAAGTCGATATGAACACGAAGTCGTTGATCCCCAATTCCCGCCCTCAGGGCCGGCCCGCAGAGTGTTGGCGTGTCGCCGTCACCCTTGGAGTGCTCGCCATCGTGGCGGCGGTGGGCGCGGAGGAATTGAAGCCGGTGCCGCCAAAAGAGCGGGATCTGGGGAAGCTGGATTTGGAGGAATTGGGACAGATCAAGGTCACCACCGTTTCGCGCAGCGAGGCGACGGTGCAGGATTCGCCGGCGGCGGTGTATGTGATCACGCAGGAGGACAGCCGGCGCTCGGGCGTGACGAGCATTCCGGAGGCGTTGCGGCTGGCTCCGGGGGTGAATGTGGCGCGGATCGACTCCCACCGGTGGGCGATCGGCGTGCGCGGCTTCAACCAGGAATTCTCCAACAAACTGCTGGTGATGATGGACGGGCGCGCGGTGTATTCGCCGCTGTTTTCCGGCGTGCGGTGGGATCAGCAGGACACGGCGTTGGAGGACATCGAGCGCATCGAAGTTGTGCGCGGGCCGACGGCGGCGTTGTGGGGTGCGAATGCGGCCAACGGCGTGATCAACATCATCACGAAGAATGCAAAGGACACCCAGGGCACGCTGATCAGCGGCGGTTGGGGAACCGAAGAGCAGGGCTTCGGGACGGTGCGCTACGGCGGGAAACTGGCGGACGACGTGTTCTATCGCCTGTATGCCAAGGGGCAGGCGCAGGGTGACACGAAGTTTCCAAACGGTACGACTTCGGAGGATTCGTGGTCGCAGGTGTGTGGCGGATTTCGGGTGGATGGCGAGCGGGCGGGCGAGACCCGCTTCACGGTGCAGGGCGACCTCGGGGCCGGCGAGCCGCGCGAGCTTTTTGTTCCGTTTGGCACCACCAACATCGTGGGCGACACCATCAAGCATGTGACGGCCAATCTGCTGGGCCGGTGGACGCGGATCCTCGGGGCGGACTCGGACTTCACGGTGCAGACTTATTTCGATCACACGGAGCGGCGCGTTTTCACGCAGCGCGAGCGGCTGGAGACCTTTGATGTGGACCTGCAGCATCGCGTCCCGCTGGGGGAGCGGCACGCGTTGACGTGGGGTGGCGGGTACCGGCTCACGTTGGATGATGTGGTTTTCGCGGCGCCGCTGTCGTTCGATGCCCGGCATCGGAGCATCCATTTGGGGCGGCTGTTCGTACGGGATGACATCACCCTGTTCCCCGAGCGGCTCACGCTCACACTGGGATCGCAGTTCGAGTACTACAGTTTCAGCGGCGCGGATTATCAGCCGACCGCGCGCCTGAAATGGACCCCGACGGACCGCCAGACGGTGTGGACCTCCGTGTCCCGGGCGCTGCGCACGCCGTCGCGGGCCGACGAGGATTTGCGGATCACCACGCCCGCCGGGAAAACCACGTTCAGCCCCAATCGGAATCTGGATCCCGAGGAAGTGCTGTCGTACGAGCTGGGCTACCGCGCCCAGCTCCACGAGCGATTTTCCTTTGATTTGGCGGTGTTCTATAGCGACTACCGCCGGTTGCGCAGTGTGGAAACCATCGCTCCCGGCGTGACGATGCGGGACCAGAAGATCAATGGCGAGACGTACGGCGGCGAAGTCAGCGTGACCTGGCGGCCCACCGCGTGGTGGCGGCTCCAGGGCAGCTACAGCCACCTTGAGACGCAGCTCCACAACGCGGTCGGCGGGAACGACGCCAACAGTGTGTTGCGCGACGAAGGCCGCAATCCGAAGCATCAGGCCACGGTGCAATCCTCGTGGGATCTCTCCCGCGCGGTGAACTTCGATGCCGTCCTGCGCTACGTGGACCGGCTCGACAGCGTGGCGGGATCCTTGGATATCCCGGCCTACCTCCAACTGGACCTGCGCCTAGCCTGGCGTCCGAGCCGGAATCTCGAACTGGCGCTCACCGGTCAAAATCTGCTCGACCGACGGCATTCGGAATTTTTGCCGGGCGCGTTCGGCACCTTGGGCCAGCCGCGCGAAATCCAGCGCGGTGTTTATGGAAAGGTAACATGGCGATTCTAACTCAAATCAGTGCGGCCCGGCGGGGTTCGCTCAGGCAGCCGTTGAACTTGCGCACCGGGCAAGCTGGCGCGCCACGCTGTCGCAGGTCGGCGGCGCTCGCGCTGCTCTGCGCCGCGATGTTGTCCGGGCCGCTCGCCGTGGTCCGTGCGGCGGAGCCAGCCCCGGCGGGCACGGCGCGCGCGACGGTGGCCGATCTGTCGCTGGAAGATCTCGGCAGGGTCAAAGTCACCACCGTCTCGCGGCAGGACAGCACGGTGCAACAGTCGGCCGCGGCGATCACGGTCATCACGCCCGAGATGATCCGGCGTTCGGGGGCCACGACGATTCCGGAATTATTCCGCATGGTGCCGGGCATGGACGTGGCGCGGATCGACGCGAACAAATGGGCGGTGAGTTCGCGCGGGTTCAATGACCGGTTCGTCGGCAAGCAACTCGTGCAGATCGACGGCCGCACGCTCTACAACCCGATCAATGCCGGCGTGTATTGGGACAGCGTGGATTACACCTTGGAAGACATCGAGCGGATCGAAGTGATCCGCGGCCCCGGCGCGAGCCTGTGGGGTGCCAACGGGGTCAACGGCGTGATCAACATCATCACCAAATCAGCGAAGGACACGCAGGGCGGTCTGCTCACGGGCGGCGGCGGCACGGAAGAGCAGGCGTTTGGCGGCTTCCGCTACGGCGGCAAGCTCGGCGAGAATTCGTTCTTCCGGGTGTATGGCAAGGGCTTCACACGCGACGAGGGGTTCAGTTCGGACGGCTCACCGAATGACGGCTGGCACTCGACGCGCGGTGGTTTTCGCATGGACTGGCCGGCGCTGGGACCGAACGCCCTCACGTTGCAGGGCGACTTTTTCCGGAGTGTCGCCGGGCGGCGCGACACGCGGCCGATCACCAACGCGCCGCCGTTCCAGTTCATCAACATCGAGGACGAAGTCACCACTGGCGGGAATGTGGTGGGCCGCTGGAGCCGCGAGCTGTCGGCCGATTCGCGCTGGAGCCTGCAGGCCTACTGGGATCGGTTCGAGCGGCATTCCACCCAGAAACTATTCGCGTTCGACATCAACACCTTCGATCTCGATTTCCAGCATCAGTTGCTGCCGCTGGAGCGCTGGAAACTCGTGTATGGAGCGGGCTACCGGTTGAACAAACTCGGCTTTGCCGGGAGCGCCGCCGACAACGGGTTCGCCATCGGGCCTCCGTCCACCCAGCGCGACACGCAAATCTTCAGCCTGTTCGTGAACAATGAAATCACCTTGGTGCCGGACCGCTTGGTGCTCACGCTGGGATCGCGCTTCGAGCACAACGACTTCACCGGATTGGAAGTGCAGCCCACGGCCCGCCTGCTGTGGATGCCGAGCCGTCGGCAGTCCGTGTGGTTCGCCGTTTCGCGCGCGGTCAAGACACCCTCCCTGCTGGAAAACGACATCCAGATCGGCAGCCTGCCCGCGCCCGGCCCCGTCTTCAACCGCTTCCTGCCCAATCAAGGCCTGGGCTCGGAGGAACTCCTTTCGTTCGAGCTGGGCTATCGTTTCCAACCGGTGGACAAGCTTTCCTTCGACACGGCCGTTTTCTACAACGACTATCGCAACCTCAATACCGTCGTGGCCGGGGCGCGGTACACCAACTCCACCGGCACGGTCATCCAACCGCTCACGCGCTTCAATCGGATGACCGGCGATTCCCAGGGTGGCGAGATCGGCGCCACCTGGCAGATCGCCGACTCGTGGCGGTTGCGCGGCGCCTACACGCTCCTCAAGCTGCATCTCCATCGCGGCGCCGGGGTCGCCCCGGGCGCGGAGATAATCGAAGGCCAAAGCCCGCAGCAGCAGGTCTTCCTGCAGTCGCTGTGGAATCTCTCGCGCACCTGGGAATTCGACCTGAGCGGCCGGTATGTGGACGGCTTGCCGGGCTTCACGCCCACGGTGGCGAATTACGTTTCATTGGATGCGCGGCTCGCCTGGCGGGCGCGCAAGAACCTCGAGGTGGAAATTGTCGGACAAAACTTATTGGAAAACCGCCACGCGGAAATGGGCACCAGTCCGCTGGTGCGAAGCCCGCGTGTGGAACTGCAACGCGGTGTTTACGGAAAGGTCACATGGCGTTTTTAACCCCTTCATTACCGGTGCGAAATCGGCCGCGCCCCGTGCTCCGGTGGCTCGCGCTGTTGTTCCTCGGCTGGCTGGCCGTGGCCGCGCCGACATCGGTCCGGGCGGAGAACGATCCCGCCGAAGTCAAGGCGGCCTTCGCCTATCGCTTCACCCTCTACACCGAATGGCCGACGAACCTCTTTGCGGGGGCGACCGCGCCCATCGTCATCGGCGTGCTCGGCGATGCGCCGCTGAGTGAATTTCTGGAGAAAATCGTGGCCGGACGCCTCAGCCAGGGGCGGCCCGTGGTCGTCCGGCGTTGCGCACGGGCGGAGGATTTGGCGGGCTGTCAGGTGGTCTATCTGCGCCAGTCCGACCGCCGTCGCCAGTTGGAGACCCTCACCGCGCTGCGCGGCAAGCCGGTGTTGACGGTGTGCGATTCGGACCCCTACTTCGCGTTGGGCGTCACCATCAAACTGTTCATCCGCGCGGATGACTCCGTCGGGTTCTGGGTCAACCGGCTGGCCGCCGAACAGTCGGGCATCAAGCTCGGCTCCCGCATGCTCCAGTGCGCGGACAAGATTGTGGCCACGCCACCGGTCCTCAAGTAGCCGGAAATGAAATCGTTCAACGACATTTCGATCCGCCACAAACTGACCTTGGCGTTGCTGGCGACGAGCGGGATTCCCCTGGTGATCGCGTTCGGTTTGCTCATCGGCTTCGAGTTCCGCAACGTGCGCGCGCGGGTGCTGCGCGACCTCGCGGCGCAGGGGGAAATGATCGCCGCCAGCACCGCAGCCACGCTGCAATTCAATGATCCCCGCACCGCCAGCGAGACGCTCGCGCCCTTGAAGTCCCGCCCCGAGATCGTCGCGGCGTGTCTCTACAAACCCGACGGCCGGGTCTTCGCCAGCTACGTGCGCCCGCCCGCGCAGCACTTTGATTTTCCCCCGCCGCAGTCGCCGGGCCACCGCTCGCACGATGATTTTATCGACCTGTTCCAACGCATCGGCCCGGAGCGCGAGCCGGACGGGCATCTCTACCTGCGCTGGGACATGGGCGTTTCCAACGCCCGTCTGCCGCAGTACATCGGCCTGGCCGTTGCCGTCCTCTTCGGCCTCGTACTCGTAGCCCTGTGGATTTCCACCCGCTGCCAGACCCTGATTTCCAAACCCATCCTCGAACTCGCCGCCAACGCCCACGCCGTCCGCCGCGAAAAAAACTTCGCGCTGCGGGTCAGCAAACGCGGCGAGGATGAGATCGGGCAACTGACCGACGCCATCAACCAGATGTTGACAGACATAGGCGAACGCGACGCCGCCCTCAACCGCGCCAACCACGCGCTCACCGGCGAGGTTGCCGTGCGCCGGCACGCGGAGGACGCGCTGCGGACGCTCAACGACACCCTCGAACAACGCGTCGCCGAGCGCACCGCCGCCGCAGAGGCCGCCAACCGCGCCAAGAGCGAGTTCCTCGCCAGCATGAGCCACGAACTGCGCACGCCGCTCAACTCCATCATCGGCTTCACCAACCTCCTCCTCAAAAACCGCGCGGGAAATCTCGGGGCCGAGGAAATCAGCTTCCTCGAACGCGTCGTGATCAATGGCAAACACCTCCTCGCGCTCATCAACCAAATTCTCGACCTCTCGAAAATCGAGGCGCGCAAGATGGATTTGGAACTGGCCCCCGTGGACCTCGATCCGCTGATCCGCGAGGCCGTCGCCCTGCAGGAAGGCCAGCTCCGCGACCGCCCGGTCCGGCTGCAAATCGAGCTGCCGCCCGGCCTCGCACCGCTCCGCACCGATGGCGGCAAACTGCGGCAGGTGCTCGCCAACCTCGTCGGCAACGCCATCAAATTCACCGAGCGCGGCACCATCACCGTGCGCGTCGTGGCCGACCCGGCCACCAAGGTTCCGCTCCGTCTGGAAGTGGCCGACACCGGCATCGGCATCCCCGCCAACCGCCACACCGCCATCTTCGCCGCCTTCCAACAGGCCGACTCCGGCACCGCGCGCCGCTACGGCGGCACCGGCCTCGGCCTCACCATCTCGCAGGCCCTCTGCGAACTGATGGGCTATCGCATCACCTTGACCAGCGCCGTCGGGCACGGCTCCACCTTCACCATTCACTTCGCGTCGCCCGAAACCATCCCCCCGCAGTCCACAGCCGAGGCTCCGCCCCAGACGAAAACAAATTCCCGGCTCGTGCTCGTGATCGATGACGAGGCCGATTCGCGGCTGCTCCTGACCCATCTGATCGGAGAATGCGGCTGCCGCGTCGTCACCGCGTCCTCGGGTGCCGAGGGTCTGGCGCGCGCCCGGCAGCTCCAGCCCGACTTCATCATGCTGGACCTGATGATGCCGGAAATGAACGGCTGGCAGGTCTTGAGTCGCCTCAAGCTAGATCCGCTGCTGGCCGGCATCCCCGTCGCCATCTCGAGCGTCGTAGCCCGCGAAAACCGCGGCACCATTCTCGGCGTGCTCGATGTTCTCCAGAAGCCCGTCACCCGCGATGACCTCCTGCGGCTCCTGGACGGCCAATCGCGGCCCAAAGTGCTGCTCGTGGAAGACAGCGAGCTGGACCGCCAGATGGCCGCGCGCAACCTCGAAGAATTCGGCGCCGAATTCCGCTGCGCCACCAATGGCCGCGAAGCGCTGGATCTGCTGACACATTTTACCCCCGACCTGATCCTGCTCGACCTCCTCATGCCGGTCATGGACGGCCTGACCTTTCTCGACCTCATCCGCCACGATGCCCGCTACCAAAATCTGGCAGTGTGCGTCGTCACCGCGAAAACGCTGACGCCGGAGGAACTCGAACAACTGCACCGGCAGGCCCAGCACATCCTGCACAAGGAAAATAATCTCTCCACCAGCCTTCAGAACTTGTTGCGCTCGTCCTGTCACCCCCCCGCCCCGCCACCCGAAGGCGCGAATTCCAACCGCAATCCCGGCCCAACCGACAAACCCAGCCCGACCGCCACTGCCGTATGAATCCCGAGCAAGCCCTTGACCCGGCCGCCCTAACCCGGCTCAACCGCCTGGGGGGTGCCTCGTTCGTCCGCGAAATGATCGATCTCTATCTGGACTATGCACCCGGCCGCATCGCCGCCGCCGAGGCCGCCCTGGCCGTCGGCGACCTGACGGCGCTCGGACAGGCCGTGCATCCGCTGCGGTCCGGCTCCGGCAACCTCGGCGCCATGGGGATGGTCGCGCTGGCCCAGCGCATCGAACAGGCCGCTTTCAACCGCGAACCCATTCCGCTGGCCCCGCTGGTGGCGGAATTGGCCGCCACCTTCACGACCGTCCGCGCCAGTCTGGAAGCCGCCCGCGCCACCCTCGAACCATGAAACGCATCGCCCTCGTCGAAGACAACCCGGACAACCGCCTGCTCGTGCGGGTGATCCTCCGTGAGCTTTATGAGGTCCACGAGTACGAGAATGGGTTCGACGCCCTCGCCGGCATCCCCGCGCGCCTGCCCGACCTCGTCCTCCTCGACATCTCCCTCCCCGGCATGGACGGCACCGAAGTCCTCCGCAAACTCCGCGGCGAACTGGCGCTGCCCCGCTTCCCCGTGATCGCCCTCACCGCGCACGCCATGGCCGGCGACTGCGAAAAATATCTCGCGCTGGGCTTTGACGACTACGTGTCCAAACCGATCGTCGATGAAAACCTCCTGCTCGACTCCATCGCCCGGTGCCTGAACGCAAAGCCGTAGGCCTGCCGGAAGCCGGGTCCTGCCGAAACAGTCGGCGACGGCGGTGCCGGGGCGAAGCTCCAAGCTTGAAGTTCAAAGCTCTAGGGCAGCCTACGCCGCGTCCTTCGAGTTTCTTAAGTCCAGCACCTTGGGGAACTCGGAATGAATCAGCGCATGGAGCCGCTCGCGGCCACCGCGGGCGCGGCGGAAGCGCTGCTGGAAGCAGCGGGTGTTGTGGTTGGTTATTGGATTACACCGGCGCGCGGCCGGGATTTCGTCGCTCTGGGCGTCCGTCACGACGCTGCCCAGCAACGGGCCCAACGCGTTGACGGCGTTGACGATTCCCACTCCGGCGCACCGGATTTTTTGCCATCGCCGATGACGTTCCGGTCCTGCGTCGGTCCCAAGACCTGCTCCTGCCACCGCAGCAGCACCCGCTCCAGTGCGTCGTCATCGACGGCCACGGCGCATCTCGGTCCGGAGGAATTGCGGCGTAGGTAATAATGGAGAATAAGCCGCGGCTCCGGGGCGTTGTAATTCCATGTCATTTCCTACCCGCTGCGGTGCCGCCTCCGAACTTCCTCCGGATTCGTTCCCCACTTTTCTTCCCCGCCGCCGCGTTCGCCGCATTGGAATACCCGCCTCGGTGAATCGCCTGGCGCGGTGTCTGCGATGGCCCGCGGTCGGCGCGCTGCTCGCCGGAATTTTTATTGCGACTTTGCTCATGTCGGGTGCCGCCATTGCCGCCGACACCGCTTGGCCACCGCCCTTGCGCGGGGCGGTGAAGGGGACCGTGACGCTGCGGACGGACGGGTTCCTGGCGGTGCCCGCGTCGGTCGCGGAGAAACAAAAGGCCGGCAAAATCGTCGCGTTCGCCGTCGCCAAAACACCGCCGACGGTGGAACTGGCGTTTCACGATCAACTGGGGCCGGACGCCGCCAAGCGCCGGCTCTGGTCGTCGTGGGGCGACATCGGCATCGCGGCGAACGGGCGGGTTTACTGCGGCATTGGCGACCACGGTCACGATGCCGAGGGCGACGCGCGGTGCTTTGTTTACCGCTGGGAGCCGAAAACGCGCGAGCTGCGTCAGGTCGTGGACATGAGCCGCGTGGTGCCGCCGCGCGCCGGGCAACCGGCGTGGTCCAAGATTCACGCCAAGCTCGACGAGGCGGCGGACGGCAAGGTCTATTTCAGTTGCACCCTCAACGCGAGCGGCAAGGCGGGCGATCCGCGCTACGGCTTCAATGACTCGCTCCCCGGCGGACAGCTCTATCGCTACGACCCGGCGACGGAGCGCGTGGAGGTGTTCGCAAACCTGCCGCCGCGCCGTTGCTCCGCGACCTCGCTGCTGGATCGCGAGCGCAACATCTGGTGGTGCAATCTCGAGGCGGGCGGCGGCGACGCGCTCTGGGGAATCGATCTCGCGACGAAGCGAGTGGTCTATCAGGGCGCGGATGGTTCCGTCGGTTTCAACCGCGCCTTCGCGCTGCTCCGCAACGGACAGCTCGTCTTCAACGGCACCAACACGCTCCAGCGCCTCGATCCCGTCATGGGCAAAATTCTGCCCACGCAGACCCGCCCCGGCACCTCGCCGGGCATACGCTGCGCGACGCGCGAGTCACGCGACGGCCATATCTACGGCGTGTTTCAGGGCACACACGAGTTGTTCCGCTACTCGTGGACGCGCGATGAATTGCAACTCCTCGGCCCGACCTGGCTCGCCGGCGAATACACGACAGTCTGCGAACTCTCCCCCGACGAGCGCTTCCTATACTTCCTGCCCGGTGCCCACGGCCGCGCGTGGGAAAGCGGCACGCCGCTGATTCAATTCGAACTGGCCACGGGCCGCCGAAAAGTGCTGGCGTTCCTCGCGCATGCGTTCGAGCAGACCCATGATTACGTGCCTGCCGGCACCTATGGAATGAAGCTCAGCGCGGACGGCGCGACGCTTTACGTGAACTTCAACGGCCACGCCGGCGACCGCCTCCGTCCCGCGTCGATGAAACCCAACGGCTTCGGGCTGACCGCGTTCGCGGCGATTCATCTGCCCGCGTCGGAACGGTGAGACTCATGTCAGGAGCGCGGGCGGCCCGTCTGCGCTCCTTGCCCTTGTAGGAGTCGAGGTAACGAGACTCTAACCTCCGTCCGCGCGCGGCCCGCCCAAGAACCTCCCGCGCCGCGTCTCGCAACCAAGTTCCGGTCCCACACGCCTCGGCCAAATCAGCCCACGAGACTCAGTCCGCTGCTCGCGCAGAAAAGGTCAGAGTCTCGTTACCTCGACTCCTACAAGGGTGGGCGGCCCGCCTGCCAACGGGAAAGACCATCCGCGTCCGGTGCGCCCGCTCAGCTCACCTTCCGCAACTTGGTGATCCGCCCGCTCTGCACCCACTCCGCGACGAAGATGTTGCCGGCGGGATCGAAACATGCGTCGTGCGGATGCAGGAATTTCCCTGACACCCAGCCCTCGCCCTTCTCGCTGCGACGTAGTTTGAGGCCATCCTTGAGCACCTGCGCGCGCCACTCGGGGTCCTCGCCGAGATGCGTGATCACCTTGTCGTCCTTGTCCAACAACGTGACCCGCGCCTGCAAATCCGGCACGAGCATCACGTCGCCGCGGGTGTCGATGTTCGCTGGGAGGAGAAAGCCATCGACCGTCTTGAGGTGCTTGCCCTCGAGCGTGAACCATTGCAGCCGCTTGTTCGCACGGTCGCACACCACCACGGACGGCGCGCGCCCCGGCCGGTCATCCAGCCAGATGCCATGCGGCGTGTTGAACTGCCCCGGACCGGTCCCCGGCTCGCCAAACTTCGCCAGCCATTTGCCGTCCTTGTCGTAGCGATGGATGCGATACGAGCCATACCCGTCGGCGAGATAAAATCCGCCGTCGGGCAAGAACGCGTAATTCGTCGGCATGAACGCATCGCGTCCCCAACGCTTGACCGGCTTGGTGTCCTCGTCCTTCGCATACACGCCCGAATCCATCGGCGCGTGCTTTTCCCACACGACCTCGCCCTTGAGCGTGAGCTTGGCGAAGCTCTTCACCTGCTGATACGCGGTGACCCACAGGAACTGTTCCTTCCCCTCGGTGCGCACCTCGAGCCCGTGCCCGCCGCCCTGAAACTGATTGCCAAATGCGCGCACAAATCTCCCCTCGGCATCGAACACGAAGATCGCCGGGTGATCCTTCAGATTCTCGCGTCCCTCGTGGATGACATAGAGGTTGTTGTCCCGGTCCACGGCGACGTTGTGCGTCGTCTGCCACGAGTATTTGTCGGGCAGTTGCGCCCAATTGTGCAGCACCTCATACCGATGCTCGCCGGTGCCGATGACGAGTTGTTTCTCAGACTTCTGCGCGGTGAGCACGCTCGGCGCGGCAAGCGCGGCGGCGGTGGTGGCGACAAACTGGCGACGCGTGATGGGCAACGAAGTTTTCATAATAAATGTGGGGACAAATTAATGTTGTGGAACGCCGGCGAGAATACGGTCCGCGCCCGGCAGAGCAATATGGACTTTGCAGAAACCGGCCCGGAAAACGGCAGAAAAATGAGGGCAGAAAAAAATGGAAAGGGCTTACTGGATGGTGGTGAAAGTTACGCGTTCGAGGGTGAGGTTGATCCAGAGCAAGGCGTCGAGACGGGTGTGTTGCAGCAGCCGACGGGCTTGGTCCTCGAATACCTCGAGATGGTCGGGTAGCGCAGTGAGTTTGAAGGCGACCGACGGTGCGCAAAGCCGAAGCCGCTGATGTCCGAGGCTTGTGCCCGCGCTGACGATTTCAACCTCCTGCAAAACGTCGGCTTCTCCGCCGAGGAAATGGGTGATCGCCTCCTCATACAATGAAAGTTCCAGTCCCACGCCAAAGTCCCGTAGCAGGGCCACCAGCACTTCTTCCACTCGCTGCGCGCCGGGGACGGCGGCGTTCCACCGGTCAATCTGGATGCTGAATCGGAGGCGATCCTCGGGCCGCAAGGTCGTGTTTACAAACTCGTGCTCCACAACTTCGGGCCGGAGGTTGACCAGCTTGGCATGGCCAAGACCGCCCACGAACAGGTAATGCAGCGTCTGCGCCCGATGCCGCGCGACAATCGCCTCGGCCATTTTGAACTCAAACAACGCGCTCTCCTGATAAACGGCGTCCAAGAAATACCGCTTGGAAAACGACTGGAAGATCACATCCACCGGGACTTCCAGCGCCACGCCCGGCAGCCGTCGCGCCAGCTCCCGCTTGTAAATCTTCTCCTCAAAAAACCGGCCAAACTCCTGCCGGATTTCAAACACCCTCCGCATCACCTCAAACGCCAGTGTTCCAAACTCCTCCTGCGACACCCTCCGTAGCCGGCCCCCGATTACTATTGGCATCTCTCACCTCCCATTTTTTCTGCCCCCATTTTTCTGCCGTCATTTTCTGCCGCCCCCGTCTGCCCTCACACCATCTCAAAGCCCGATATTGTCCCGTTGCCGGACCCGAACGCACTCACCTCCGCCCCCAACCGTCGCAGAAACTGCACATACAAATTTCCCAGCGGCGGGTTCTTCTTCGGATCAAACGCCACATGCTGCCCGTGCCGGAAGCCGCCGCCGGCCACGATGATCGGGAGGTTCTTGTTGTCGTGACTGCTCGCGTTCCCAAGGTTGCTGCCGAACATCACAATCGTGCGGTCGAGCAGCGTGCCGCCCTGCTCCGGCGTGCCCTTCAGCTTCGCCAGCAGTTCGCCGAAGAGCTTCATCTGCTGGAGTTCCACCACCTTCAACTCGGCGAGCTTCGCCGGGTCCTGGCCGTGATGCGACAGGTTGTGCCAGTCCTGCGTGACGCCCGGGATCACCGGCACCGCGTTAAGACCGTTCAGCGCAAACGTGATGAAACGCGTCGAGTCCGTCTGCAACGCCAGGTGCATGAGATCGATCATCAGCCGCACGCGCGCGGGCACTTCGACCGCGCTGGCGATGTCCACCGGCGGCTTGGCATCCACCTTCGGCTTCGGACGCCGCGCCCAGTCCTGCGCCTTGACCATGCGCACCTCGACCTCGCGCACGGACGTGAAATATTCATCCAGCTTTTCGCGGTCCGGTTTGCCGAGGCCGCGTTGGAAGTCCTTCGCCTCCTCGCGCACCGTGTCCATGATGCTCTGCCCCTGCTTGAGCCGCTGCACCTGCGCATTCACCTCCGCCGTCGTGCCGTCCACGAACATGTTTTTGAACACGCGCGACGGCCGTTCCTCCGCCGGAATCGGCACGCCGCTGCGCGTGAACGACAGCCCGCGGCTCGACGACGACGCCAGCACCAGCGATCCGAACCGCGTGTCCGGCACCAGCTTCTCGATGGCGTATTGGTCGAGCGAGATGGTGTTCTTGAAATTGTCCGCGCGCGGATGCGGCGCCGTCGTGAGATAGCACAACTCCGCCGGATGTCCGCCATCCACCTCGGGATGCGACAGCCCGGAGAACACCGTGAAATCACGGCGGAAATCGGCGAGCGGCTCCAGATACGGCGTCAGCGCGTAGTCCTTGCCGGCCTGCTCGGGAAACAAGTTCGGCGTGTGCAATCCGAGCGTGGTATTGATGCAAATCATCCGCCGCGGCGGCGCGGCGGCGGCAGTCGCAGTGGATGCCGCCCGCGCCCGCCACGGCGTCATGGCTTCGAGCAATGGCAGCGCCAGCGTGACGCCGGCACCGCGGAGAAAGGTGCGGCGCGAGAGGGTGAGGGAGCGGGGGGTGTTCATAATGGAAACAAGGTAACGCCGGACAAACGCGCGGCCTCAGAAATCATTTTTCAGCCACGCTCAGACCGAAGATCGTCCAGCGTCTCCTCGGTGGTGGGATCGGTCTTTCCAGTCGCCGTGAGCTCGCGCAAGCGGGCCAGCTTCGCGAGCCACGCCTGCCGGTTGGAACTGCCCGGTTTGCTGACAATCGCGGTGAGCCGGACAATCGCGCGGCCCTCGCTGGTAATCACCACATCCTCGCCCCCTTGGGCCAGGGCAATGAGATGCGCCCAATTGGCCTGCGCTTGCTCGATCGTCGCGGTCATGGCGGGCATTTAGGTGTCGGTCGTTGCAAAGTCCATCGCCAAGGACAACCAAGTTCCCCAACCAGAGTTTTCCGAGTGCGGGTTCATTTTCCGTCGATCAGATCGAGCACCTCCTGCTCGATTTCGCGTCCGGGCAGCAGGTCCGACCATTTCTCCGCTTCGCACTGGCATCCAGACATCGCGTGGGACGGCGGAGCCTCTCGGAGATTGCGCCCGGAGGACGACCGAACCGCCGAGGAAGCGTTCGGCAATTCGCCGCTGTCCGGCTGGGATTTTTCGTTGGGAGGGTTGAAAGGCATCGGATCGAACCTAAATCCGCACCGGAAATTTCGGACACAGCCGCGAGCATTTGATTGCGCCCGTCTTGGCTGAGAAAAACCGCACCGTGCCACTCTCCTCGCAAAGCCAGACTTCCTCCGCACCGGCCTCGAAGTAGAGCTTCCGCTTGCGCTCCATTTCCTCCTCCGAGTTGCTCGCGGAAACCACCTCGACACAAATCTCCGGCGCGATCGAGCAACTCGCGCTGTCGCTCATCGAGTTCCAGCGTTCCGTGGACACCCAGGCCACGTCCGCCACGCGCACGCCATCCGACGTGTCCACCGCGCACTCGACGGCGATTTCTCCGCCCGGCATGAGTTTGGAAAGATGGGCGCTGAGGCGGCCCTGCATGACGGAATGTTGTCGGCGATGTGGACTCATCTCGATGTTCCCCCGACGGTTGAGTTCGACCTTGTAGGGCAGGTCGCGCAGGCTTTTGTCGTGGCAAACTTCCAACCAAGTCATGGCGCGCACACTACCCGTCGAGAACTCTGAAGCAAGCCGGCCGTCACTTCATTTCCCGCGCCCCTGCGCCGAGGCGTCACAGTTTTTGCACCTCCTCTGGTTCCCGTCTCCAGCCCAGCGGGCGACCGAAAATAGCCCAGCACTTCAGTGCTGGGTCCGCAGAGGTAGCGAACCAAGTCCCGCCAGGGACGAAAGAAATCGTGCGCCGTCCCGCTTCTTTCGTCCCTGACGGGACTTTCCGTTTCTCCGGCCGCCAACCCAGCACTCAAGTGCTGGGCTATTTTCGGTCGTCCCTGCGGGACTGCGCCAACATGGCGAAAACGTTGCCGTGGAGTCTCCGCACGGCAGCCCCGGAGTGCGCCCGTCCTCGGCCGCAGCGACGTCCGTCCGCGCGGGGCAGTGAGGATTTTCCGACGCCCCACTCCGCTCCACCTCGCTGCGCCCGAGGACGGGCGCACTCCATCCCCTACTTGCTCCGAAACAACTCGCTCGCCACGACCGCCTGCACCAAATCGCGCAGCCCGTAGTCCGATTTCTTCGCCTCGCTCAAAATGCGCGCCACCGCCGCGTGATCGCCGAAGCCCACCGGCTGGCCCGTCGCGTAAGTCACGAGCTTTTCCGTCAGGCACCGCGCGATCTGCTCGGGGTCGGCGAGCAGCAGTTTTTTGAATTCCTCCACCGTCGCGAACTTGCGTCCGTCCGGCAGCACGTCGCCCGCGTCCACGGGCAGGCCGAGGCCGTATTGCGACGCGGCGAGATACTTGGCCAGCGGGCCGACGCGGTTGTTCACCCAGTTCTTGCGCTCGGCCACGATGCGGTAGCGCTCTCGCCAGCCGCCGATGACATCGTAGTTCTCCAGCGCAAAACCCGGCGGATCGATGCGCGCGTGGCAGCCGGCGCAGTTCTCCGTCGCGCGATGTTTCGCCAACTGCTCGCGGATGGTCTGCGCGCCGCGGATGTCCGGTTCAATGGCCGGAACGTTCGGCGGCGGCGGTGGCGCGGGCCGGCCCATGATGCGATCCAGCACCCACACGCCGCGCAGCACGGGGGACGTGCTCGTGCCATTGGCCGTCACCTTCAGCACGCTCGCGTGCGTGAGCACGCCGCCGCGATGCTGCTCGGGCTTCAGCGCCACCTTGCGGAACGCCACGCCCTGCACGTCCGGGATGCCGTAATGCGTCGCGAGGCGGTTGTTCAGCAGGGCAAAATCCGAGTCCACGAAGTTTTTCACACTGAGGTTGTTTTTCAGCAGTTCCTCGAAAAACAGATGCGTCTCGCGCACCGCCGACCACTGCAACAGTTCCTCGAATTCAGGATACAGCGTCTTGTCCGGCGTGGTCGCCTCGATGTCGCGCAGGCTCAGCCATTGCCCGGTGAAATTCTCCGTAAACGCCCGCGCCTTCGGGTGCTTCAGCAGCCGTTCCACCTGTCCCCGCAGCAGCTCGGGCTGGCGCAACTCACCCTTCGCCGCCAGCGCCGTCAGCGTCTCGTCCGGCATGGTGCTCCACAGAAAATACGACAGACGCGACGCCAGCGCGTGGTCGTCCAGCGGCCCCAACGGCTCGCGAAAGTATAGGAACTTCGGCGACGCCAGCACCGCCTTGTAGCCCGTGCGCAACGCCGCCTCAAACGGCTGCCCCATCTCCAGCGACTTCGCGACGAGCGCGACAAACGGCTTCTCCTCGCCCTCCACCACCGGCCGACGGAACGCGCGCGGCAGCAGCACGCGCAGCAGTTTCTCCGCATCCGCCAGCGTGCCGAGCTTCGGATCCACGTCGCCCAACACGCGGCGATAACTCTCCGTCGGCCACGCCTCGGGGAACGGCCCTTCGACCTCCATCCAGTGAACCTTCAGCCCCGGCCCCGGATACTCCGCCATCGTCTCCTGCTTGAGATACACGAACGGCAGCGCCATCGGCATGATCTTCACCGTGTCATTCTTCGCGCCGAGCCGCTCCTCGAATTCGATGACCGCCGGCTTGCCTGGCGGCGCGTCGAAATAGCCGAGATGCCGCGCGTAATTGCCGCTCACCACGAAGTTGCCGACCAGCAGGCCCAGCGGCAGCGGCACTGCCGAGTTGTGCGCGGAAACCGCGATGCGGAAACGGTAGCGCCCCGGCGCGGGCGCCTTGAACTGCCGCAGGTCCGTCGCCCCGCCGCGGAACAGCACCACGCCGTCGGCCTGCTTGTAAACCCCGTTGGCAAACCACTTCGGCAACGAGTCGTAGAGATCGAACCGCTCCTGCTTGCTCGCGATTTTATGCACCGGCAACAGTGCCGCCGTGAGCACCGCGTCCGCCGCCTCGAGATACCGCTCCATCAACACCGGCGAGAGGTTCAGCGCCGCGCCCACGTTGTCGAAACCCTGCGCGATCGCGTCCTCCGGCAGCATCTCCTTCACCCGCACGTCCACGGCGAACAGCTCGCGCACCGTGTTTTCGTACTCCACGCGATTGAGCCGCCGCAACACCACGCGTCCGTCCGAGCGATGCTTCGCCGCCGCCTCGTCGAGTCGCGCCGCGACCTGCCGCACGAACGCCTGCACCTGCGCCGCCTCGGGCCGCGCCTCCTGCTTCGGCGGCATCTCACCCGACTGCACGCGCGCCACGATCTCGCGCCACCGCTCGAACGTGCTGGGCTTCGTGAAATCCGTGTCGAGCGTGTCGAGCCGCAAGTCCCCCTTCGCCTTCTCCGGCCCGTGACAGCGCAGGCAGTGCTCCTTGAAAAATGCCGCCGTGTGGGCGTTCCCCGGCCCGGCCCCATCCGCCGCCGCCGACGGCCCCACCCACCGCCCGAGGATGACGAGAACCAGCAACAACAACCACGAGGTCGGGGCGAAATTCAGTTTCAAATTTTTCATTCAGCGCGCGTTTGGACGCAGCGCCCGCGCCAATCTGGGGTGGCGATTTCGTGGCCGTCGGCAGGACTATGGAGTGCGGGGACTTGTCCTTGCTTTCATGAGGCGACTGGTCGTCGTCGGACAGAGGGATCTGCCGCTGGGCCGGATCTTTGCAGTCGCGAAGGGCGGAAAGGCCACCGAGACGCGATGATCCCAGGGCGCGGAGCCGCAACCAACGCAGTGCGCGCGCTACCGCCTTTTCCCTCTCTGCGTTCCTTCCGATCTCTGCGGTGTTTTCCGGAAACGCTCCGATCGTGGAGGCGCGGAGTGGAACACCGCAGAGATCGGAAGGAACGCAGAGAGGGAAGGGAGGGATGGAATTCTCCGACGACCTCCACACTGCGGACGCGCCGCCGGCGGGAACGCGCCGTTCCCGTCCCGGAGGGATGCCGGAGGAGATTAGCCGGGGGCAAGTCCGCGCCCGCGGACCCCGCCCCCGGAAACCGAGCCGCATAGCTCCATGCCCCAGCGGGGCATCGAAGAAATTGGCCCGCGGCGACGAGCGGTGGCGGAGATGCTGCGGGGAGGATGCGGCCAAATACTTCTTCGATGCCCCGCGGGGGCATGGCCCGCTCGGCGGCGCAACCGGGGGCCGCGCCCGCTGGGGCGGGCTTGCCCCCGGCTAATTTCCTGCGGGGTCCCTCCGGGACGAAGCGCAGAGCGAACGCCCACCAACCGCTCGCCGCGCCTCGTGCATCCGGGTTCACGGAAATTCCCCGGGGCGCTGCGCCATCGCCGCCGCCCGCATCGGGGCCGGGTTCTTCAAGTGGAAGCCATTCGCCGTGGTGGTCGCGTCGGACGCTGCGAGATCGAACCACGGTTTTTGCAGCGCCCGATTCACCAGCAAGAGCACGCCATTCAACCCCATTGCCGCCAGTGCGACGACGCGGAGTGCGTGACCAAAACCAGCCCAGTTCGCTGGCAAAATCACCCAAAACAGGAGAAACATGGGCAGGAAAAAAATCATGATTCCGAGCGGAACCGCAACCTTCTGCCAACGCTTTGCGGCGCGTACCGCCAGCAGTATTCGGGACAGCGGCTTGAGCGCCGTATGGGCTGGGCCGGAAATCATCCACAGCAGGAGCACGAGACTTACGGGATCGACGAACGGCTTCTCGAACGCAGTCTTCCAGAAAAATCCCGTGAACAGAAACACGGGCAGCGCGCACAGCGAACGAATCCACGCGAGCTTCAGCCAGACCGCTGTGTATTGCCGCGCCGTCGGTGGGAGATGAAACGGCAGTTCCCCCGGCATCGATGGGCCACCAGAGGACCCGAAAAAAAGTCCAAAAACCCACAGCCCAAAGCCCGCGCAAAGATACAAAAACAAGGCGACCCAGAGCTTCGTCGGCTGCAGCAACCATCCCAAAGCCAGCAGCAGCATTATCCCAAGCACGGATCGCCAATAGATTCTCGACCAACCCGGCGCTGCCGGAAACAGCACCTCCGCCAGTTCCCGCTCCTTGGCGGACAGCGCCCGCGCGACCAGCCGCTCGATCCAGCCCGACCGCCACCAATCCGCCGGGGTCCGCAGGCGTTGTCGCAATTCTTCCTCCA
>BJHT01000027.1:3802-38848 GCA_014193395.1 Verrucomicrobiota bacterium | reverse complement strand
AGCGTCACCGTCAGTTCATCGAACGCCGCCACCGTGCCCGCGTGGACATCCAGCGTGATGCCCTGGTTTTTGTTCGTCACCGGATTCCACCCATTGATCGCCGTCGGCACGCCCTTCACCAGCACCGCCTGATCGTTCACGCTCGTCACCGTCAGCAACGCGCGATCCGCCTTCGGCTCCAAGACGAGCGCCACCGCGAAGTGATCCTGCCTGGCGGTCTGATCGTATTTCCCGACCTCGGCCTCCTTCGTCGTGCCCGGCTGATACGCCCAAATCTTGCCCTTTGTGAATGCCACATACGCCGCGGTCAGGCCCGCCTGCGTGTCCTTCGCGAGCTGCACATTGGCGTTGCCGTCGAGCAGCAGCTTCATCTGCCAGTGGATCGCCGTGCCGTCGGGCAACGCCGGCAAGCCCGCGAGCGGATGATTCAAAATGCGTCGCCCCGTCGTGGCCTCGAGCACGAGCGATTGCTTCCCGGCGAGCGCGGCGGGTTGTCCGGATTCCGCTGCTTTCTCGGTGGCTTCCTCCAGCGCGGCTTCGGCCTTCTTCACGGCCTCGCGCAGCGCGGCGGGAATTTCCGTCGCCGCCTTTTTCGCCGCCGCCAGTTCGGCCTCCGCCGTCGCGATCGCGTCCCGTCGCAGCGCCAGTTCCGTCTCCTGATTCACCGCGCGCATCCCGGGATAATACGCCGCCAGCGGCAGCGTGATTTCCTGCAAGCGCACGCTGTCCCCGCCGAGGAATCCGGGCATCGAGGGCTGCACCGGCGGGCGGTTCGTCACGCGATTGCGCTCGTCGCCGCCGGTGTAAAACCACGTCGGCGCGTCGGCCTTTTGATCAAACACCCGCACCAGTCCGGTGCGCACAATCTTCCGCAGCGATGAGTAATCGTAGTCTTGGTATTTCCCCGGATCGGCCTCGCCGGGCACGCGATCCTGCCGCGGATAAATCGGCTCGAAGAACGCGCGGAAGCCGAAGTAATCCCGCTGCGTGATCGGGTCGTACTTGTGATCGTGACAATGCGCGCAGTTGAAGGTCAGCCCGAGGAACGCCTTGCCCGTGTGCTCGACATTGTCGCGCATCCACTGGTTGGGATTGAGCGCGTACCAGTTGCGCACGAGATAGCCCGTCGCCACCACCGCGTCGTCGTCGCCGGGCGCGACTTCGTCCGCCGCGAGCATTTCCTTGGTCATCCGGTCGTAGCCTTTGTCCGTGTTGAGCGAGCGCACGATCCAGTCGCGCCAGCGCCAGATTTGCGGCGCGCTGTTCCACACGTCCGGCACCATCCGCCGCCCGAACCAGTCCGCGTACCGCCACAAATCCATCCAATGCCGTGCCCACCGTTCGCCGTAACGCGGGTCGTCGAGCAGCCGTTCCACCACGCGCTCGTAGGCATCCGTCCGCGCATCCGCGAGGAACGCCCGCAGTTCCTCGCGCGTCGGCGGCACCCCGACCAGATCGAGATAAACGCGCCGCAACAGCACGCCCTTGCCCGCTTCCGGCAGCGCGGTCAGCCCGTGCTTTCGCAGTTCCGCCGCGATGAACGCGTCGATCGGATTGCGAATCGCGTCGCGCGTGCCGTCGCCCGTCCGCGCCGCACCCGCGGGTACCGCCGGCCGCACCGGCGGCTTGAACGCCCAGTGTTCCCGCGGGTCCGGCTCGCCCTTCTCGTCCGATGGTGACGCCGCGCCCTGCGCAATCCAGCGCCGCAGCAACTCGATCTGCTCGGGCTTCAGCGGGTCCCCCTCCTGCGGCATCCGCTCTCTCGCATTCGTCGCCGTCACGCGCGCGAACAACAAACTCTTCGCCACGTCGCCCGGCACCACCGCCGCACCGGATTTTCCCCCGCGCTTGGCCAGCGCCGCTGTGTCCAGCCGCAGCCCCGCCTTCTGCTGCAACCCGCCGTGACACGCATAACATCGGGTCAGCAAGATCGGTTTGATTTCCGCCGCGTAATCGACGGGCGCGCCCGACTTGCTCGCCACGACCGGTGCGACCGCCGCCGCTGTCGCGGAATCCCCTCCCACCGCCAGCGCCAGCGCCAGCAGCCACACAAAATCCCTCCGCAACCCTCCGCCGTTGGGAAAAATCCGCGGCCAGAAAGGCCGGGCCGGTGCCAGAGGAGAACTCATGGAGATGCGTGCGATGCGGCCTCCGACGCCCCGATCACACCAGCAATTCGGGACGGCGAAGCCCGCCCGCAGTTGACCACGACGCCGTGGAGACCGCCCGATCGCGTTGGCCAAATTCATGTTGCCTATGCAAAACCAACTTGGCTGGTGAAGATCCAGGTGTTGGCGCGGATGGGGAGGCACTGCGCACGGCTGATGTGCGTTGCCCCCGGCACACCGTGTGTTCCAAAATCGTCGCAAGCATCAGCTCTGGCGCCGTGTGGGCGTCGCTGCGGCCGGGGACAGCCGCACTCCGGGGCCGTGGGCAGCCCACGGCGGTCATTCACCAACCGCCATGGGCGGCGCTGCTGACGCCGGTGAGGCTGCCGCCACCTTGCGTCCGGTCCCCGTCCTCCCCACTATCGCCGCCGATGCAACTCCGCGCCCTGTTTTGTACGCTCACGGTCGCCCTGTGCCTCTGCGATGCCCCCGCCGCCACCTTCTTTCTCGCTCCCGACGGCAATGACCAATGGTCCGGCCAGCTCGCCCGCCCCAACCCCGCGCGCACCGACGGCCCGCTCGCCTCGCTCGACGGTGCCCGCGCCGCGTTGCGCCGCCTCAAAGCCGCCGCCCCCTTGCGCGAACCCATCCACGTCCGCGTCGCCGCGGGCACCTACCCGCTGACCAGCGCGTTCATCCTCGAGCCAGCCGACAGCGGCACCGCCACCGCGCCCATCACTTTCGCGGCCGCCCCCGGCGCGCGCCCCGTCCTCAGCGGCGGCCGGCGCATCGGTGGATTTCAACCCGCTGCCAACGGCCTGTGGACCGCTCAGATCCCCGAGGTCGCCGCGGGCCGCTGGTACTTCGAGCAGCTCTGGGTCAACGGCCAGCGTGCCGTCCGCGCCCGCACGCCGAACCAGTTTTTCCATTACATGACCGACGTGACCGAGGAGGCGCTCGATCCCGCCGCGGCCGGCCAGCGGCCCAAACGCGCGCGCCAGACCATCATCGCGCGTCCCGAAGATGTCCGCGCCCTCGCCGCGCTCACCCCTGCCGAAATCCGCGACGTGAACCTCCTCGCCTATCACAAATGGGACAACACCCGCCGCTTCCTCGACCGCGTCGATCCGGCCGCCGGCACGCTCGTCACCACCGGCGAGGGCATGAAACCGTGGAACCCGCTGGTGCGAAACACCGGCTACCTGCTCGAAAATTTTCTCGGTGCGCTCGACGAACCCGGCGAGTGGTTCCTCGCCCGCAACGGCACGCTTTTCTACCGGCCGCGTCCCGGCGAGGACCTCACTCGCGCCGAAGTCGTCGCCCCCGTTTCCGAAAAACTCCTCGTCTTCCAAGGCGATGCCGCCGCCGGAAAATTCGTCGAGCACCTCACCTTCCAGGGTCTCTCCTTCCACCACTCCCAATGGCTCACGCCGCCCGGCGGGGTCGAACCCGCGCAGGCCGCTGCGCCCGTCGCGGCCGCGGTCCTGGCGGACGGCGCGCGGAATATCACGTTCGCCGATTGCGAGATCGCCCATGTGGGCATTTACGGCCTCTGGTTCCGGCGCGGCTGCCGCGACAATCTCGTCCGCCATTGCCACCTCCACGATCTCGGTGCGGGCGGCGTGCGCATCGGCGAAACCGCCATCGCCGCCCACCCGGCGGCCCGCACGAGCCACACGATCGTGGACAACAACATCATCCGCCACGGTGGCCGCGTCTTCCCGTGCGCCGTCGGTGTGTGGATCGGCCACAGCGGCGACAACCAGGTGACGCACAATGAAATCGCCGACTTCTTTTACACCGGCGTCTCGGCGGGCTGGAGCTGGGGTTACGGTGAAAGCCTCGCGGTGCGCAATCACATCGACTTCAATCACATTCACCACCTCGGCTGGGGCTACCTCAGCGACCTGGGCGGCATCTACACCCTCGGCTCGTCCAGCGGCACCACGCTCAACGGGAATGTCATCCATGACATCCTCTCCTGGAGCTACGGCGGCTGGGGCCTCTACAACGACGAGGGCAGCACCGGCATCGTGATGGAAAACAACCTCGTCTATCGCACCAAGACCGGCAGTTACCACCAGCATTACGGCAAGGAAAACATCCTGCGGAACAACATCCTCGCCTACTCCCGCGAAGGGCAGTTGCAACGCAGCCGCGTCGAACCGCACGTCTCCTTTTCCGCCTCCAACAACATCGTCCTCTGGAACGAAGGCACCCTCTTCACCAGCCACTGGAAGGACCCGCAGGTCATCCTCGCCCACAACCTCTACTGGGACGCCCGCGGCACCGCGCCCGACTTCGCCGGGATGAATTTCGCCGCCTGGCAGGCCACCGGCAAAGACGCCGGCTCCCTCGTCGCCGACCCCGGATTCGTCGCCCCCGAGCAGGGCGACTTCCGCCTGCGGCCCGGCTCGCCCGCTGCAAAGATTGGTTTCCGCCCGTTCGATTATTCGCAGGCCGGCGTTTACGGCGACAGCGCGTGGCTGGGGGTTGCCCGCAGCGTGACCTACCCCCCCTTCGCCACCCCGCCCGCGCCGAACGCCACCGCCGCGCTCACGCTGCGCGAAGACTTCGAGAGCCTGCCCGTCGGCGCCAAATTCCTGCGCGGCGCCGTTCTCAAAACCGAGGGCCTCGGCGACGCCATCGCCGTCACCGCCGAGACCGCTGCGAGCGGTCAACACAGCCTCAAACTCACCGACGCCCCCGGCCTGAAACAACGCTTCAACCCGCACCTCTACTACCAGCCCAACCACACCACCGGCTTCGTCCGCTTCGCCTGCGACCTCCGCCTCGAGGCCGGCGCGATCCTCCGGCACGACTGGCGCGACAACGCCTCGCCCTTCCTCACCGGCCCGTCGATCAACCTCGAAGCCGGCCAGTTGCGCGTGGCCGGTCAACCGCTGCTCGCCGTTCCGACCGGGCAATGGTTTCACCTCGAAATTCTGACCGGCCTCGGCGACCACGCCACCGGTACCTGGGACCTCGCCGTCACCCTCCCCGGCCGGCCGGTGCAAAAATTTCCCGGCCTCAAATCCACCAACCCCGCGTGGAAATCCCTCCACTGGCTCGGCTTCATCTGCAACGCCGACGCCCACACCGCCATCTACCTCGACAACCTCGAACTCAGCGTGAAGTAAGCGCCCTCCGGAGTGCGGCCGTCCCCGGCCGCAGCATCGCCCGCCCACACGAGGGCCGCCGAGATTCACCCGCACCTCACGTCGCTCCACGTTGCTGCGCCCGGGGACGGGCGCACTCCGCTCCCGACGCGCGGGCGGTCCCCGCCCGCAGCGGCCCCGCACCCGAGCGGGTGCTGGAGAAAACCCAAAGCGTGCTCTCCCTTGCGCACGCGCTGCGACCGGAGACCGGACGCGCGCCAGATCCACCGCCCCGGAGTGCGGCCGTCCCCGGCCGCAGCAACGTCCGCCCGCACGAGGGCCGTGGAAATTCACCCGCACCTCACTTCGTTCCACGTCGCGTTGCTGCGCCCGGGGACGGCCGCACTCCTCCGCCCGCTGCTTGCAAATTCCCCACCAACTGGTGAATATCTCACCATGATTCGGCGGCACATTCAGACCTCCATCGACCGCGCCCTGGCCGACACGCCGGTCGTGCTGCTCAATGGCGCACGCCAGACCGGCAAGACCACGCTCGCCCAGGCCGTCGCCGCCCGCACTGGCACGCAGTATTTCACGCTGGATGACGCCGCCACGCTCGGCCTCGCCGCCGGCGATCCCGCCGGATTTGTCCGCAACCTCGCCGGCCCCGTCGTCCTTGATGAAATCCAAAAGGCGCCGCAGTTGTTCCCGGCCATCAAGCTCGCCGTGGACCGGGATCGTCGGCCCGGTCGCTTCCTGCTCACCGGCTCGGCGAACGTGCTGACCCTGCCGCGGCTCGCCGAATCGCTGGCCGGGCGCATGGAGATCATCCCGCTGTTTCCCTTTTCCGCCGGCGAACTGGCCGGGGTCATCGAGGGCTTCGTGCCCCGGTGTTTCGCCGGCACCATCGGCAAGTCGAAAGCGCCGCGGGGTCGGGATGATCTCGCGGCCCGGTTGACGCGCGGCGGCTATCCGGAGGCGACCCAGCGCGAAGACCCCGATCGCCGCGCCGCATGGTTTGCCGCCTACCTCTCGACCATCCTGCAACGCGACGTGCGTGAACTGGCGCGGGTGGACGGACTGCACAACCTGCCAAACCTCCTGAAGCTGCTGGCCGCCCGGACCTCCGGCTTGCTGAACCTCGCCGACGTGGGCCGCGACGCCGCCCTGCCGCACACGACGCTGACCCGCTACCTCGCCCTGCTGGAAACTGTCTTTCTCATCCACCGCCTGCCCGCGTGGTCGGCCAATCTCGGCCAGCGCCTGGTCAAAGCGCCCAAGCTGCACCTGGTGGACAGCGGCCTCGCGTGCCATCTGCTCGGCGCCGACACTCCCTGGCTGGCCGAAGACCGCCCGTTGCTCGGCCGGCTGCTGGAAAGCTTCGTCGTGGGCGAGCTCCGAAAACAGATCACCTGGGCCGCTCCGCGGACGACCCTCCACCATTTCCGCACCGCGACGGGCGTGGAAGTGGATGTGGTCTTGGAGCAGCCTGACCGCTCGGTCGTGGCGGTCGAAGTAAAAGCCAGCGCCACCGTAGCGGCCGCGGACTTCGCGGGCCTTCAGGCCTTGCGCGACCAGCTCGGCCGGAAATTCCGCAGCGGGGTGATGCTCTATCTGGGCGATCAAGTGGTGCCCTCCGGCGACCAGCTCTGGCTCGTCCCCGTGCAATCATTGTGGGCTGCCTGAATCGGCCGTGGCCGCCGAGGTGACAAGGCGGACGCTTCAGACCCGCCCGGGGGCTGCAAAGCTTTGTCCACGCGCTGCGAGCGGGGACCCGTCGTGCGCCCGATGCACCGCCCCGGAGTGCGGCCGTCCCCGGCCGCAGCAACGTCCGCCCGTTCGAGGGCCGCGGCGATTCATCCGCACCTCATTTCGCTCCACCGTGCTGCGCCCAAGAACGCCGCTCTTAATTCGCTTTCCAAAAGGCCGAAACCACCCGGCTTCCCACCGCCAACCTTGGGTCGGCGCACACGGCGACCCTCAACCATCGCTCCGCGACCAATCACTTGCGGCTCCTGCGCTCCATATCAAGAGCAGCCGGAGGCGGCGCTTGCGAACCACTCCCCTCACCGCGACCAACGTTTTCACTCGTCACCACGCAATGCGCACCGTGCTCAGCCTTGGACTCTTCCCCAATCGCCGTTAGAAGGAGCGGAGTGAACGATGCGATTATCATTGGCGGCGGCCCCGGCGGCTCGACCGTCGCGGCGCTGCTGGCGGCGCGCGGGCGCAGGGTGATCGTGCTCGAGCGCGAGCGCTTCCCGCGCTTTCACATTGGTGAATCGCTGCTCCCTTACAACTGGCCGATCTTCGCGGAACTGGGCGTGCTCCCCGCGCTCGAGGCCGCGGGCTTTCCGCGGAAGACCGGCGCGCAGTTCCATCTCGGCAACGGCCGCAAGTCGCTGAAGCTCGTGTTTCGCGAGGGGCGCTTCACCGAGGAGCCGCAGACGTTTCAAGTCGAGCGCTCCGTCTTCGATCACCTGCTCCTGAAGAACGCCGCGTCCAAAGGCGCGGGGGTGCGCGAGGGCTGGAGATTCCAGCGCTTCGAGCAGCTCGCCGACCGCGTGCGCGTAGAAGCCGCCGACCCCGCGGGCGCACCGCACAAGTTCGAGGCGCGCTTCCTCATTGATGCCAGCGGGCGCGGCAACGTGACGGGCAATCAGGAGGGCCTGCGCGTCATTCATCCGAACCTGAAGAAGCTCTCGCTCTTCGGCCACTTCACCGGCGTCGTGCGCGACGACGGCGCGCCGGGCGGCGACACCGTGATCGTGCGGCTGGCGGACAAGTGGTTCTGGTTCATCCCCATTTCCGCCACGAAAATCAGCGTTGGCTGCGTGCTGGACGCCGCGGAGTTCGCCGCCGCGAAGACGCCGCCGGAGGAACTCTTCCACCGCCTCGTCGCCACCAGCCCCGTGCTGCGCGCGCGGATGCAGGACGCGCGGCTCGTCGGCGAGTTCCAGACCACCGGCGATTTCTCCTACTACAACCGCCGCCTCACCGGCCCACGCCTGCTGCGCGTGGGCGACGCCGCCGGGTTCATGGACCCGATTTTTTCCGCGGGCGTTTACCTCGCGATGTTCTCCGGCAGGCTTGCCGCCGAGACGGTCGAGGCCTGTCTGCGCCAGCCGTTTGGCACGTCGTGGCGGCTCGCGCGCTACGAGCGGAAAACCTTCAGCGCGCTGCGGTTTTACTGGGAGATGGTCGAGCAGTTTTACACCAAGCCCTTCATGGAACTCTTCCTCGAACCGCGCGAGCTGTGGAGCATCCCCGCCGCCGTGAACGCCGCGCTCGCCGGCGAACTCACCGGCCGCTGGGCCATCCGCTGGCGCATGAGAATCTTCTTCCTGCTCGTGAAACTTCAGGCCCGCCGTCCCCTCGTGCCGCGCATCCGGTTCGACTGAATCATGCGTCGTTCACCTTTCCACGAACCCGCACCAGGAGCGCGGGCGACCCGCCCGCGAACTGCATCGGGCCGCGAAACGCCGCGCGAACTCGCGTCACAAAAACCTCCCGCAGATTCAAGGCGACCACGGATTGAATTCCCCATCTGTGGTCGCTCTGAATCTGCGGGAAATCCTCGGCGGTTCGCGGCGCTGGTGCGCGCACGACGGCTGCGCGCCGAGTTCTTCTCATTAGCACCCGGTTTCAACCGGGTGTTTGTGGCCGGAGGAACGCGCAACCGTTTTAACGGTTTCCCCCCGCCAGCCCAGACCGCCCCGGGACTGAAGCCGGCCGCTACCAGTCTTTGCAAAAGTTCGCGCAGTCCGCACCGGGGCCTCTATCTCCCTCTCCTCCGTTCGGAACGGAGGAGAGAGTCGGGGAGAGGAGGCGCTCCGCAATGTTGGCCCCGTCGCGATGGTGAAGCACCCCTCTCCCCGGCCCTCTCCCCGTTCGTGCCTCACGGGGCGAGGGAGACGGACGCGTTTCTCGTTACAACGGTCTCGGCACGAACTTTCACCACAATTGATAATGAGAGGGCGAATCCGAGGACCCCCACGCAACCCCTGCTACCATTGGCTCTTCTCACCCTCTTCCTCGCGCTGCTCTGCGCCTGCCGCACCGCGCCGCCGATGCGCATCGACACCTCCGCGCCCGGCTGGAACCAGCGCAGCGGCCAGGCCGTGTGGACGCCCGCCCGCGGTGCGGACGAGGTTGTCATCGACCTCCAAGTTTGGAGGCGCACCGATGGCGAGTGCGTTCTCGACGTCTCCAAGGCCGGCCTCTCCTTCGTCCTCGCGCACCTCACCGCCGACACCTGGCGCATCGAAGCCGCCACCGGCCAGCGCCACGCCGCGCGCGGTACACCGCCCGCGCGCGTGGCGTGGCTGCAAATTGCGCTCGCGCTCGTCGGCCGCCCGCCCGCCGCACCGTGGCAGTTCGAGCGACTCGACCCCGACGCGTTTCGGCTCACGAATCCGCGGACCGGCGAGCGCTTCGTGGGTTCACTCACGCCATGAAGCGCTGGCTCTGGCTGCTGCTCATTCCGCTCGCGCTCGGGCTGGTGCGGCTGCGCTTCGATGTCGAAGTGCTGAATCTCCTCCCGCGCGAACTCCCCGTGGTTCACGGCCTCCAGCTTTATCAGCGCCATTTCGCCAGCGCCAACGAACTGCTCATCACCCTCGAATCCACCGACGCCGAACGCGCCGAAACCGCCGCCCGCTCGCTCGCCGAGGCCCTTCGCGCCGCCACCAATCTCGTCGTCGCCGCGCACTGGCAGCCGCCGTGGTTGGAACACCCGGAACTCGCCGCCGAACTCGCGGCCGTCACCTGGCTCAACCAACCGCCCGCGATTTTCGCGCAGCTCACGAACCAGCTTGGCAACCCCGCCGTCACGCTCGCCGCCACGCGCGAGCGCCTCGCCACGTCGTTTTCGCCGGAGGAAATTGCGCGCGCCAGTTTCGATCCCTTCGGCCTCACACAACTGCCAACGTCCGTCAGCGCGCCCGCAACATTCGGTCGTGGCGAGGGAATGTTTGCGTCCACCGACGGCACGTTCCGCCTCGTCTTCGTCAAGCCGCGTGGCTCGCTCGCGACGTATCCCGAGTGCGCCGCATGGCTCGCCGCCGTGCGCGCGCAAACTGCCGCGTGGCAGCGGGAACCCGCAGCCAGCGCCATCACGCTGCACTTCACCGGTCGCCCCATGTTCGTCGCGGAAATCGCCGCGGGCATGGAGCGCGACATGCGCAACTCGGTGCTCGGCACGCTGGCGATAATCGCCGCGCTGTTCTGGTGGGCGCACCGTCGCTGGCGGCCGCTGCTGTGGCTGCTCGCGCTGCTCACGCTCACGCTCGCAGGCACGTTCGCGCTGGGCGGGTTGCTCGTCGGCACGCTGAATGTGGTGAGCCTGGGCTTCGCCGCCATCCTGCTCGGCCTCGCGGTGGACTACGGATTGGTGATGTATCAGGAGGCGCTCGCCATGCCGGGCGCGAGCGCGACGGAAGTGCGGCAGCACGTCGGCCCGGGAATCCTCTGGTCCGCCGTGACGACCGCCGGCGCGTTTCTCGTGTTGAACTTCAGCGGGCTGCCGGGCCTCGCCCAGCTCGGCACGCTCGTGGCCATCGGCATCGCGCTTGGCGCGGTCGCGATGGTGTATGGCTATCTGCCGCCGCTCCTAAGTTCGGAGTTCCGCCTTCAGGCGGCGCGGCGTTCGACCATCCAGGCCGCTGCGCACGAAGCGACCGGGCCGCGGACGGTTCCACCGGCTAAAGCCGGGACTCCGAACTTAAGCCTCCTCGCCACGCTCGCGCTCATCGTCATCTCGGCGCTGATCCTCGCGCGCGGCCTGCCGCCGTTGTCGCATTCCGCCGATCCGCTGCGGCCCACGCGCAGCGAGGCCTACTCGACCGCCGAGCTTATCAGCCAGCACCTCGGCGACCGGCGCGATCCGCTGTGGCTCGTCGTCGCGGGCCGCGACGAGGCGGAAGTCGCACGCCGCCTTTCCGCGCTGCAGCCCGTGCTCGAACAGGCCGTCGCGAACCAAGTCCTCACCAACGTCCTCCTCCCCGACGCGCTCTGGCCGCACCCCGAGCAGCAGCAGGCGAATCGCGCCACCGCCCGCTGGCTCGCCGCGCAACGCGAGACCCTTCGCTCCGCCGCGCTCACGGCCGGTTTCGCCACGAACGCGCTCGTGCTCACCGACCGCATCCTCGCCGTCTGGTCCGCGGCCGCCGACGCCACGCAGCCCGTCTGGCCGACCAACTCGGTGAGCACCTGGACGCTCGAACGCTTCGTCGCGCGCGGCGACGGCGGCTTCCTCCTCGCGGGTCTCGCGTATCCGGGCGCGCGCGCGGAAGCCGGCGGCAACCTCGCCGAACTCGCCACGCAACTGCCCGCGCACGGCGCGTGGCTCACGGGCTGGAGCCTCCTCGGCGAGGCGCTGCTCGGCCTCGTGCAGCGTGATCTGTGGTTCGTGCTCGGGCCGATGTTCGCAGTGCTGCTCGCGTCGCTGTGGTTTGCCTTCAAGCGTTGGACTGAAGTGCTGTTGAGCCTCGCCGCGCTGGCGTTGAGCGGCCTGCTGCTGCTTGCGGTGATGCGCCTCGCGGGCTGGTCGTGGGATTTGTTGAATCTGATGGCGCTGCCGCTGCTGCTGGGCTGCGGCGTGGATTACGGCATCCACATGCAGATGACGCTGCGGCGGCATGGCGGCGACCTCGCGCTCGCGCGCCGCACCACGGGCCGCGCGCTGTTCCTCTGCGCGGCGACGACGGTGGCTGGCTTTGGCTCGCTCGCGACGTCGAGCAACGCCGGTCTCGCCAGCCTCGGCCTCGTGTGCGCGACCGGCGTGGCGGCGGCGTTCCTCGTCGCGTGGGCGCTGCTGCCGGGCTGGTGGCAGGCATGCTGCGGAGCGCCGAGCATCGCTCGGCCGGATGCTGCAGCGCACACATTCTCGCCGAACTCGCCGAGCAATGCTCGGCGCTCCGACACGGCGGTGGCTCCCGCTTCCCGCCCCTCCGCGCTTTACGGACGCCTCGGCTGGCAGCTCGGTCTCACCGCCGCACGCGTCCTGCCGCGCCGTGTGATTGAACTGCTCTGCCGTCTCGGAGCCCGTGTTTATTGGCTCGCGCAGCCGCAGCGCCGCGAGGTGGTCATTCAAAATCTGCTCCCGCTCCACGATGGCGACCGCGCTGCCGCCACGCGCGCCGCGCGACAGCTCGTGCTGAATTTCACCCGCAAACTCGCCGACCTGTGGCGCTTCGAGACCGGCGTGCCCGTGATGGATTCGTTCAATCAACTCGCGGGCTGGGAGCGCTTCGAGGCCGCGCACGCACGCGGACGCGGCGTGCTGCTCGTCACATTGCATCTCGGCAACTGGGAACTCGGCGGCCCCATCCTCACGCACAAGGGCCACCGTCTACTCGCACTCTCGAACCCCGAGCCGGACGCGCGCCTGACCGAGCTGCGACAGGCCGCGCGAGCGCGCTGGGGCGTCGAGACGCTGCTCGTGGGCGAGGATCCGTTTGCGTTTGTGGAAGTCATCAAGCGCCTCGGGGCGGGCGGCGCAGTCGCGCTGTTGCTCGACCGACCGGCCGAGAAGAGCGCGGTGGAAGTGGAGTTGTGCGGGCGGCCCTTGCTCGTCTCCAACGCGGCGGCGGAACTCGCGCGCGCCTCGGGCTGCGCCGTGGTGCCCGTCGTCATCGTGCGTCGCGGCGATGGCTATGCGGCGCAGATTTTGCCGGAAGCCGTTTACGACCGCGCCGCACTCGGCCACCGCGAGCGCCGCGGCGCGTTCACGCAGGAAATCCTCCGTGCGTTCGAGCCGTGGCTGCGCGAACATCCTGACCAATGGTATCACTTCGTCCCCATCTGGCCGCGCGCGTAAACCGTAGCCGCCGACGTGAGGAGGCGGACCGCGGTACCGCAGGCGTCTCGCCGCCCGTTTCGACTCGGGGCGAGACGCCCCGCGAACTCGCAGGCGAGACGCCTGCGGTACCTTCCGTTGGCAGGCTGAGCAGCACGTCCGCCTCGTTACCTTGGCGGCTACAAGGTTCATGCGCATTGCGATGGCTCGGCGCTCCGCTGCTCTTCCTCCTGCTTTTGGCCGCCCTTCCGCTCCCCGCCGCCGACACCAACGCCATCGTCAACGCTTGGCTAACCGCGCAGACGAACCTCCTCACCTGGCAGGCGGACTTCACGCAGACGCGCGCCTTGAGCACGCTCACGCAGCCGCTCACCGCGCGCGGTCGCGTGTGGTTCGGTGCGCCCCGCCGCTTCCGCTGGGAGCTGGGCGAGCCGCCGCAGACCATCGCCGTGCGCCAGCCGACCGAGGTGATCATCCTGTATCCGCGCCTGAAACGCGCCGAGCGCTACCCGCTGGACGCGGCGAGCTCCGGTCCGTGGAAAGACGCGATGGCCCTCCTCGACGCCGGCTTCCCGCGCAGCCGCGCTGAGCTGGACGCGACCTTCGCCATCGCCGCGCTCACGGAAACCAACGGCCTGCACACGCTCGCGCTCCAGCCGCGCTCCGTCGCCGCGCGCAAGCTCATGCCGGAAATCCAGCTCACCTTCAGCCTGCGCGACAACGTGCTCCGCGCCACCCAGCTCCGCTTTACTGACGGCTCGTTGCTGCGGAACGACTTCACCAACATCGTGAGCAACCCGAAACTCGACGACGCGCTCTTCGCGCCCGTCATCGGCGCGGACTATCAGGTGAGCCAGCCGGCGAAAGGGGCGAAGAAGTGAGCGACGCGAACCCTCTCGCCACAGCGCTGGCCTTCCTCCCGCACGGTCCCGAGTTCCGTTTCGTGGACCGGCTCACCGCGCTGGAGCCGGGCGTGCGCGGCGAGGGCGAATACACCGTGCGCGGCGACGAACCGTTTCTGCGCGGCCACTTCCCCGGCGACCCAATGATGCCCGGCGTGCTGCTCCTCGAGGCCGTCGCCCAACTCGCCGGCGTCGTCGCCCAAAGCGATCCGAACCACGCCCCCATGCCCGGCCTGAAACTCACCGCGCTGCGCCAGGTAAAAATCCTCGGCACCGCGCGCCCCGGCGAAACCCTGCAAATCCGGGTCGAAGTGAACGGTCGCCTCGGCAACCTCGTGCAAGCCACCGGCACCGTGCGCCTGCCCGACCGCGTGCTCCTCCATGCTGACGTGACGCTCGCGGGCCAGGCCGGCGCGTAGCCGCCGAGGTGACGAGGCGGACCAGCGCGGCGAGGACCAAGCTCTTCTTTGACATCGCGGATGACCTAACCGTCGGCAAACCCTCCCGAGGGCTTCGGCGGGCACCGTAGGCCGTGACATGAAGCGGATCGACCGCAGCCGAGCCGACTCACGAAACCATCCCCCAGTAGCCGACAAGAAATCCAACTGACAAGCCGCAGCGTGCCAAGCATGGTTCCGCCGCCGTTGATCAAGCGAACCGAGTTCAGACATGATACATAAACTGGCCATCAAGAATTTCACCGTCTTCCGGAAGGCGGAATTCGCCTTTGCCAAGGGCATCAACGTGATCGTCGGTAGCAACGGGGCGGGCAAAAGCCACGTTTTGAAGCTGGCTTACACGACGGCTCGGTGGAGTTATGAAATGGCTCTCCGTGAGAAACAAATCCAAATCCGACCCGACAAAGCGACGCTGCAAAAGGAATTGGGAAGAAAACTGATGGGGGTGTTTCGTTGCGAAGGCGTAGGGCGACTGAGTACCCGGACCAAAGGCAGGCTGCGGACGGAAGTCGCGGTGACTTTTCACGATTTCGCCAAGGCCAACCTAGAGTTTAATTTCTCCACCAACAGCACCACGGACGCTTTGCTGGAGAAGCCTCCGACCGAATTTTTCAACGATGAGGCGGTGTTTTTCCCCACGAAAGAGATGCTGACGATGTTTCCCGGCTTCACGGCGCTCTACCGCAACTACTCCCTGCAAGTGGATGAAACTTACTATGATCTTTGTCTGGCCTTGGAGAAACCATTGCCGAAGGGTCCGAAGCTGGCGGAGGTACGCCCGATGTTGAAAATAGTAGAGGAAATCCTGCACGGCTCGATCGAGTTGCGGGACGGGCGATTCTACCTCAAGCAGGACCGCGGTGGAGACTTTGAGATTCCCCTGGTAGCCGAGGGGTTTCGGAAACTAGGCACGCTGTCCTATCTGTTGGCCAATGGCACGCTGGCGCGTCAATCCGTGCTGTTCTGGGATGAACCCGAGACCAACCTGAACCCCGCCTACATGGTGAAGCTGGCTGAATTGCTGGCCGCCATCGCGCGCAACGGCACCCAGGTGTTCATTGCCACCCACAGTCTGTTTATGATGCGGGAGCTGTCACTGTTGCTGGGCCGCCCGGAGAATAGCGCGGTGGACCGGCGTTTCTTCGCCCTTGCCTTGGGCGAATCGGAATCTGGCATCCAGATTAGTGAAGGAAGATCGGCGGAAGAGATTGAGCCTATCACCGCTCTGGATGCCGAATTGAAACAGAGCGAACGGTATCTTGAAACCCAGCTACCCCAGCCGACCGAACAAACGAAGACCCAATGAGCCAAGATTTTAAGGAAGGCCGCTTGACGTTTTCGTTTCCAGACTCCTGGTCAGTCTGTCGGCCTGGCGAGACACTCTACTACGCGTCTCGGTTCCAGTTATTCTGTGGCGGATGCAAGGAGGCCGATTTCGCGGCGTATGCTGCCGATACCGGCAAGTTATGGCTCGTTGAGGTGAAGGATCATGCGGCACACCCAAGAACAAAACCTGTGCCGTTGCCGCAAGAGCTGGCGGAAAAAGTTCGGGACACGCTGGCATTGCTCGCGGCCGCTGCTGTCAGTGACCCAACTCCTTCGACTACGCCGGTCATGCAAGCCGGTGATTTCGCCCGACTCGCTCGTGGCGCAACCTCGTTAAACGTCGTGCTGCACTGCGAACCGCAACCGAGACCTTCCACGCTGTTTCCGGCCGTATCCCAAATGGCGAATTTGCTACACGAGCTCCGGACTGCACTCCGGGCCGTGGACGCGAATGTCCGGCTGGCCAGCAAGGGAACTTACTCGGGCCTTCCGTGGGCCGTGTCTTAGCGGTAACTGTTCAGTCGGAGTGGGGTCTTCAGGCCGCGTGTCTGTCGCCCTGTTGGCCAAGTTACCGCCTGGTCCTTCCATCGCCGGAACGTCCGCCTCCTCACGTCGGCGGCTACGCGCGGAACTCCGTCCGCCACTCCGCGCGCGAGAGTTTGCCGCGGGCGTTGGCGGTGAGGGATTCCACCAGCCGCCACTCGCGCGGAATTTGCCAGTCGGGGAGGCGGGTGTGGAGGAATTGGCGGAGCTGCTCGATGGAAATTTCTTCGCGCGTAGCTACCACGGCGGCCACGTCGTCGCCGCGCGCGGCGTCGTCACTGGGGAGGCTGAGGACGAGGCATTCGCGCACGGCGGGGTGCGTGAGGAGCGCTTGCTCAATGGTCTCGGGCACGACTTTGCGGCCGGCCACGTTGATGAGGTCGCTGGCGCGGCCGCGCAGAAAAACGCCGTCGTCACGCAGCTCCACGAGGTCGCTGGTGCGGAAGATGCCGCCCGCCAGGCGCGGGTCCGGCTCGGGCCAGTAGGTTTCCCCGACGCTCGCGCCGCGCACGACGAGGCACCCGTCGTCGCCGTGTGACAGCGCGACATTTTGCAACGCGGTGCCGGCGAGGGAGGCGTCGGAGCGCGGCGTGTCGGTCGCGTCGTAGGCGATGCCGCCGCATTCGGAGGCACCGAGGAAATTGTGGAGTTTCAGACCGCTGCGCGCGAAGACGGCTTGCTCCAACGGCAGCGGGAGCGGCGCGCCGGCGGAGATGGCGAGGCGGAGGTTGGTTGGAATTGCGCCGGCCTCGTGCCAGGCGCGCCAGAGCGCAGGAACGGCGGGGAGCGTCCAGTTGCCGCCGGTCGCGGCGGCGCGGCGCAGCGCCTCGGGCAGCGCCGCGGACGCGAGCACGAGCGGGATGCCGTGGAGCAGCAGCGGGAGGACGAGGTTCGAGAAACCGTAGGAGTGCGCGAGCGAGATGACCCCGAGGTTCGGTGAGTCGCGGCGCAGGCCCATCGTGGCGACGATGTTCTCCGGGTCGGCGGCGAGCTGCGCCGCAGTGAACGCGACGTGGCGGGCCGCGCCGGTCGTGGCGGAGGTGGTCTTGAGCAACGCGATATTTTCCACCGATGGCTGGCTGAGGACGGGCGGCGCACCTTTATCCAGCGGGCAGATGACCTGTCCGAAGCGCCAGGCACGCAGCACGGTGAAGATGAAGTCGGCGCCGTTGCCGGTGGGACAGGCGAGACGGCCGGTGTCGCGCGGCGGGCGGGCGGATTCCGTGCCGGCGGCGAGCTGGGCGAAGGTCCAGCGGCGTTTGGTGGCGAGGTCGCGCAGGGCGGTTTCTCCAGCGCAGTCGCGCGCCACGGTGCGCCAGCGTTCGTAAAGCATTGCCTGCTTGCTAGCGGCCTCCTAGCGTCGCGGCAAGCTTTGCCCATGCACCCACCGGAGCCGACCCCATCCAACCACGCCGCAGCGAGCGGCGGGGCCGCGGTCCCGCACCGGGCGCGGGGCTTCGAGTTTCAGCGCGACACCTTCGCCTTCGCCAACGAGACGCGCTGGCGTTACGCCGTGGACCCGGCGACGGGCCGGCAGGTGGCGACGCCGCGCGTGCCGGTGCCGGACTACATGTTGCACTGCTTCGTGGTCGTGCGCGCGGCGCGGCAGTTCTGGCTGCACGCGCGTTTCGAGCCGACGCAGCCCGCGCCGGACGAGGCGACGTGCCGGGGGCTGATTCGCGCGGTGGTGGCTCGCAGCGCGCAGACGGCCTCGGGGGCGGGGGCGAAGGTGGTGATTCCCGGCTATGCCAGCTTGCGCGAATTCAGCGTCGCGCGGGAGGCGCTGCTGAAGGCCGGGTGCGGCGGCGCGTGGCGGAGTTATTTTCAGCGGGGCAACTGGCGGATGATCTACCCGTTCTGGCGCTCCCACCAAGCATCCGAAGCGGCGCGCTTGACCACCACGTTGCGCGACGGCGGGCTGCCGATTGTCCATGTGCAGCGCTTTCCGCAACTGACGATCAATCACACGCTCCTGCTGTTCGGCGCGCAGGAAACATCGGCTGGCATTGAGTTTCGTGCGTACGATCCGAACGTGCCGGAACGGGAGATCGTGCTGACATTTGAGCGGGCGACGCGGACGTTCACGCTGCCGCCGCTGCCGTATTTCGCCGGCGGGCGGGTGGATGTGTACGAGATTTACCGGGGCTGGATTTACTGAGCGGCACCGCAGAGGAACCCGGGGGTGCTCCCACAGATTCAGGGCGACCACAGATGGGGAAAGGGGATGGGAAATTCTAATCTGTGGTCGCCTTGAATCTGCGGGAGCTTGTCGGGAAGCCGGTGACGCCCGCGCGGCGGGATGTGTGTTGCGACGATGAGCCGCGTAGCCGCCGTATTTCGCCGGCGGGTGGATGTGTACGAGATTTACCGGGGCTGGATTTACTGAGCGGCACCGCAGAGGAACCCGGGGGTGCTCCCACAGATTCAGGGCGACCACAGATGGGGAAGGCGGGGGGGAAATTCTAATCTGCGGTCGCCTTGAATCTGCGGGAGATTCTTGGGGGCTCACTTCCGGATTCAGACGCGTGTTCGCGCCGTGAACTCGCGCGCGCTTCCACGCGAGGCAGCGGGATTGGGAAAAAGGAGGTTAGAGTCTCCTCACGTCGTCTCCTACCGGCGGAGGGGCCGCCTTGGGCTTGGGCCGGTAGAAGGCGAGGCCGAAGAAGAGCGCGCCGCAGCCGTTGACGCCCATTGTGTAGCCGAGCTTGTAGGTCACGCCGGTGTTGTAGGGCGCGTAGATGGCCACGTCTTTGCCCAGCAGCAGCGTGGGCATCGTGGCCGGCATCAGCGCGCCGTGGACGAACCCCCACCAGAATCCCGCGCGCAGGTCGGGCCGCGTGCGCCGCGCGCTCCAGTCCATCGCCGTGCCCATCAAAAACGCCATGCAGACAAAGCTCGCGATGCGCGTGAGGACGCGCCCGACCTTGCGGGCGGGCGAAGCCGCGATGGGTGCGACGGGGGCGGCGTTGTTCATAGCGGCGCAGGGTGTTTTTGCGGGCGTCCCATCGGCAAGTGGAATCCTCCGCGGCTGGTCCGCCCGCGCCTTCACGAAATCCCCGCGCGCCCGCCACAGCCACGCGAGCCAGCGCACGGTGTCACGGCATGGACGGACCTTGCTGTGCTCGGACTGATAGCGGCTGCGCACGGGGAGGAACTCGACGCGGTGGCCGGCGGCGAGGCACGCGACGAGCATCTCGGACTCGACCTCGAAGTGCGCGCACTGCAGCGGCAGCGTCGCCCACACGGACAAGCGCACGAGCCGGAAGCCGCATTGCGTGTCTGGCAGCGCGGTGCCGGTCAGCGACGACAGCACGCCGCTCATGATGCGGTTGATCCTGCGCCGCAGCGGCGGCATCGCGGCGGGCGCGGCCATGCGATTGCCGATCACGAGGTCGGCACGGTCGGCGGCCATCACGGCGAGAAAGGCGGGAATGTCCTCGACCGCGTGCTGACCGTCGCCGTCGAGCAGCAGCGCCCACGCGCAGCCGAGTTCGTGGGCGCGGCGCAAACCGCGTTGCAACGCGACGCCTTTGCCCTGATTCACGCTGGACGAGAGCACCTCCGCGCCGGCTTGCCGCGAGGCCGCCGCCGTGCCGTCGGTCGAGCCATCGTCCACCACGAGGACGCGCGGCAGCTGCGCGCGCACCGCCGTCACCAGCGGGCCGATGGCGGCGGCCTCGTTGCAACAGGGGATGATGGCGGCGCAATTCATGTCCTCAATTCACGGCGCTGGCAGGCGGAACCTGAGTTGCCGGATTGTTTCCTTGCTCGCGGATTCTTGCTCGTTGCTCACCGAATTCATTTTGATCCGTGCCTGCCATGCGCCCTGCCGGCGGCGAAAGGCCCGCAGATTCAGCGTGAGCGCCGAGAGGGTTTTGAATCGTCGGTGGTTCGGAATCTGCAGGCGGCTTGTGGAGTATGCCGTGAGACAGACCGGCGCATCCCGATTCATCCGATGACCTCGGCGATCAACTGGGGAATGCCCGAGGCGACGTCGCGGATGGCGAAAGCCGCGGCCAGACGCGTGTTGGCGGCCGACGCCGACGCGGCGTCGGCGGCGTGGAGGAGCGCGAGGACCTCGCCGGGGCGCACGCGGGTGCCGGGCGGGGCGAGGATTTCAATGCCGACATCGGGGTTGATGACGGTGTCTTTGGTGAGGCGTCCGCCGCCAAGGTCGCGGACGATTTCACCGATGATCCGCGCGTCGCAGGCGGTGACGAATCCGGTGGTGCCGGCCTTGTGTTCGAGCAGGACGGGGGCGGTCTGGCCGGCCTGGAGTTTGCGACGAAACGCGGCGAGGTCCGCGCCTTGGGCGACGAGGAGTTCATCCCATTTTTCGCGGGCGCGACCGTAGGCGAGACAGCCGGCGGCCTGCTCGCGGGCGGTGTCGAGGCTGCGGACCTTGCCGGAGAGCACGAGGAGTTGCGCGGCGCATTCGAGCACGAGCTGGCGCAGGTCGGCGGGGCCGCGGTCTTCGAGGCAGGCGACGGCTTCGCGGACTTCGAGCCAGTTGCCGCAGGCGCGGCCGAGCGGCGTGCTCATGCCGGTGACGAGGGCGCGCGTGGGGACGCCGCAGTCGCGGGCGAGATTGACGAGCGAGAGGGCGAGGGCGCGGGCCTGGCCGTGGTTGGGCATGAAGGCGGCGGTGCCGAATTTCACGTCCACGACCAGGGCTTGCAGGCCTTCGGCGAGTTTCTTGGAGAGGATGGAAGCGGTGATCAGCGGAATGCTCGGGACGGTGGCGGTGACATCGCGCAAGGCGTAAAACTTTTTGTCCGCCGGGATCATCGTCTCGGTCTGGCCGCCCATGGCGACGCCGATCTGCTGGACCTGGCGGACGAGGCGTTCGGGGGCGAGCTGCGTGGTGAAACCGGGGATGGACTCGAGCTTGTCGAGGGTGCCGCCGGTGATGCCGAGGCCGCGGCCGGAGATCATCGGCACGCGCAGGCCGAGGCACGCGAGCAGCGGCGCGAGGGGCAGCGAGACTTTGTCGCCGATGCCGCCGGTGGAGTGTTTGTCCACGACGGGGCGGCCGTCGTTGGGGAATTTCAGCGTCTCGCCGGAGTCGCGCATGGCGAGGGTGAGGGCGCGGGTTTCCTCGTTCGACAGGCCGCGGAAAAAGACGGCCATGAGAAAGGCGGCCAACTGGTAGTCGGGGATCTCGCCCGCGGTGCCGGCGGCGACGATCTGGCGAATCTGCGCGTCGGTGAGCGGCAGGCCGTCACGCTTGGCTTCGATGAGCGAGAGAAAATTCATGGGTCGGGCGCTGGATGGGCCGGCCCAACAGTAGGGACAGACCTCGGAAAAAGGGAATCACGATAAGCGGGTGCGCGACGAGGCGGGAAAGGGCCACGCCCCAGAAAATCCCAGGCCTATCCGTGGGCGGATCAACGGAACGCACGGATCACACGCCACGGATCACGGATTACGAACCCAGCACGACGGCGTCGGCAACTCGTCCTCCGCACCCGTCATTCACCGGCTGGCCAGCGGCACGCTGATGGCCAGGCCGTACAACGTGCGCTGCGGCGTGTTCCGGCCATCCATGCTCATCTCCATGCGGTACTGGAAAACCCAGCCGTCGCGGTCGGTGAGCGTCACGCCGCCTTCGATCGAGCGCGACACTTCCTTCACCCGATGGCTGTAGTTCACGTCGATGAGCGTGCCGGTGACATCGGGGCCGGACAGGTCTTGGGAATGGGCGTAGCCGAAGTTCATCGTCAGGCCCCGGGCCCAGCCGGACAGTTCGATGGTCTGGGCCAGGCCGAACGAGCCGAACAACGTTTGCGGCACGGAGCGATCGCGCAGGCGCCAGCCGCAGTCGCCGTACAGGCCGAAGCCGCATTCGGTCAGCCGCTTGGTAAACCCGAACGCGACCTCGAGGCCCGAGCCGCCGTGGCCGGGCGCAAAGGGGAAATCCGCCGCGTAGGTTCCTTGGAGAATGCCGCCGACGCGCGCCGTGAGATTCGGCTGCCACCACGATTTGCCTTCCGTCGCCAGTTGGTAGCGCAGTCCGAGCTGGCTGTCGGCGATGCCCAGCGAGGTGTGCGGCGTGCGGCTCGGATCGAAGAAGCGCGTGGCGCCCGACGTGTAGCCGACGGTGGCGTCCAACGCCCAGCGCCGCGCCAGCCGGTAATCAAACCGCACGCCGCCGGTGTTGTGATCAAAGCCATCCTGGGGCACCCGCTGAATGTCCACGCTGGCGTGGTTTTTCCAGTATTTCTTCCAGTAGTTGTAGGTGTACTGCGGCGTAAAGATGAACTGGCCTTCCGTGGGCAGCCGCGTCCACTCGCCGAACGACGGGTGGGGCAGATTCTCCGTGGCGACCGCGACGAGCGGAAAACAGCCGCCGAGCAGCAGCAGTTGGCGGGCGATGTTTTTAGCAGCCATAGGCCAAACCAAACGGGGTGTTCCGCCGGCGCGAACCGGTCGGCGACCATCCCTTCGGTGGGAGAGGAATTATTTCTTCGGCGGAGTCTTGTCGAGCCGCGGGACAGAGCTGGAGAGATTTGCCCCGACCGAGCATCGCGAATGAACGGAGCGCGGGATTTGCCTGCGACCGTTCTTCCTCGCTGACGCCCTTGGCGGCGCAAACGCCGCGCTCCCGGAGCGGGACGCGGCGGCTGGGAACCCGGCGTGCCGACCGCCGCGTCACGGCTTCGCCAGCGGCTTGGGCTGGGCTTTTTCCCACTCTTCGGCGCTCACGGTTTTCTTGCCGTGGAGGTGAACGAAGACGCCCTTTTTGTTGCCGACGACGATGTCCGGCAGGCCGTCGCCGTTGACGTCGCCCACGACCACCTGCGTGCCGACGCCGGAGTTGTCGTCGATTTGGTAGGGAATGAAATCCACGCTCTTGTCGGCATGGCGAACGAGCTTGAACCAGTACAAGACCGCGGGCGCGGCCGGCTCGGCGTCGCCACCGGGACCGTGCGCCCAGAAGCGTTTGCCGGTGACGATGTCCTTGAGGCCGTCGCCGTCCATGTCCACGACATCCACCGCGTGGAGCTGGGAGAATTTCACGCCGTATTTCGATTCCTCGGGCTTGGCGTTGATGATGGTGTGCTGCTTGAACTGCACTTCGCCGGTGGCGCTGCGCTCCTTGAGCTGCTCGAACCAAGCGAGGCCGTAGCCGTGCGCCACGAGGCTCGTGATGACATCGGGGAGGCCGTCACCGTTGACATCATAGACGTGCATCTGCGCGCCGCCCGCGCCGAACGGGGCCTTGTGCTGTTTCCACACGGGATCGCCTTCGAGGGACGCGGGCTGTTCCCACCAGCCGTCCTTGTCGAGGAGGTCCATGCGGCCGTCGCCGTTCACGTCGCCGAAGCCGAGGCCGTGAGTGAACTTGTGCCAGCCGCCCTTGGGCGAGATGGGATGAAATTTCCACTTGGCCGTCGGGTTCTTCCAATCGGGCGCGAAGTAGCCGAGGAAACCGCCCGACGAACACACGATCACCGGCTTGCCCGTGCCGAGCAGGTCGCCCCAGGTAGGCGATTCATTGTCCACCGAGTCGGCGACTTTGTGGCGTTTCCACGGGGTGTTGGAATTGATGCCGTCTTTGCCGGGGTTTTCGTACCACGAGGCGTCGAGACCGGGAAAACCATACACGATGATGTCGGGGAAACCGTCGCCGTTGAGGTCGTGGGTGAAGGTGAAAAAATTGTCCGAGTAGGCGTTCTTGGTGCCGAGGCCGCCCTCGAAACCGGGGATTTTTTCCTCTTTTCCGTCCGCGCCTTTCTTCGTGAACGACTTGGTCGCGGGATAAAACTCGTGGCGCGTCTTGAAGTCCGGACCTTCATACCAATACGGGCCGCAGACGACGTCGGGCTTGCCGTCCTGATTGAAATCGGCGAAGTGCGCGCCCTCGGACCAGAACTGATCGTTGAGGTGGAGTTTCTTCCAAGTGTGGAGCGTGTGGTCGGCGGCGACGGCGGACGCGACGCAGGCGAACGCAACGCCGAGAGTGGCGGCGACCGAGGTGGGGAGGGAAGCGGAGCGGTGTTTCATGTGGGTGTTTGTCGCAAGCGGCGGGGGAGGGGTCAAGGGGATTGGCGGCTGCCAAAGTCGCACCGCGTTCACATTCGGCGCCCAATTCGGAGCATCCCCCACTCCTCCCCGTCTAACCCCGCATGAAACGCTCTTTCCTCCTCGCCCTCGCGCTGCTCGCGCTCCCGCTCTCCAGCTTCTCCGCCGGCATCATCATCATCCACGAAGGTCCGAACTGGGGACCGCCGTCGCCGCCGATCATCATTCCGCCGCACCCGCCGCGTCCGCCGCGCCCGCCGTGGCCGCCCCCGCCGCCGCCGCATCCGGTGTTTGCGCCGCTCGAGGTCACTTATCACAAGGTCAATGTCCGCATCACCGACCAGGTCGCGGTCACGACGGTGGACCAGGAGTTCTACAATCCGAACTCGCGCCAGCTCGAGGGCACCTTCCTCTTCCCCGTGCCCAAGGGCGCGCAGCTCGACAAGTTCACGATGGAAATTGGCGGCAAACCCGTGTCCGCCGAACTGCTCAACGCCGACAAAGCGCGCAAGATTTACGAGGACATCGTGCGTTCGATGAAAGACCCCGCGCTGCTGGAATACTCGGGCCGCGATCTGTTCAAGGTCCGCATTTTCCCCATCGAGGCCAACGGCCGGAAGCGCATCACACTCGCCTACACGCAACTCCTCAAGTCCGACTCCGGCCTGCTCGGCTACACCTATCCGATGAACACGGAGAAATACTCCGCGCGCCCGATCAAAACCGTGAGCCTCAAGGTCGAGATCGAATCCCAGCGCCCGCTCAAGACGCTCTATTCGCCGAGCCACAACGCCGAAATCCGCCGCAACGGCGAGCGCCGCGCCGTCATCGGCTACGAGGCGAGCGAGGTCCGCGCGGACCGCGATTTTCAAGTGCTCTTCAGCTACGGCACCGAGGATGTCGGCGCGAGCCTGCTCACGCATCGCACCGCGGCGGGCGACGGTTTCTTCCTGCTGCTCGCCTCGCCGGGCGTGACCGTGAAGGAGGACAAGGTCGTGAAAAAGGACGTGACCTTCGTGCTCGACACCTCCGGCTCGATGGCCGGCGCGAAACTCGAGCAGGCCAAGAAGGCCCTCGCGTTTTGTGTCGAGAATCTCAACGACACCGACCGCTTCGAGATCATCCGTTTCGCGACCGACACCGAGCCGTTGTTCGACAAGCTCACCGAGGTCACGCCCGCAACCCGCAAGCGCGCGCAGGAATTTGTCCGCAACCTCAAGCCCACCGGCGGCACGGCGATTGATGACGCGTTGAAGAAAGCCCTGAGCCTGCGGCCCGACCAAGGCGACCGCCCGTTCGTCGTGATCTTCCTCACCGACGGCCTGCCGACCGTGGGCGTCGTGGATGCGGACATCATCCTCGCCAACGCCAAGCGGGCCAGTGGCGGCAGCACGCGCGTCTTCTGCTTCGGCATCGGCAACGACGTGAACACGCATCTGCTCGACAACCTCAGCGACGCGACGCGCGCCTTCAGCACCTACGTCCTGCCCGAGGAAGACATCGAAGTGAAGGTCTCGAACTTCTACACCAAGATCAATGAACCGGTCCTCTCCAATCCGAAGCTCACGTTCCCCGACGCCATCCGCGCGACGAAGCTCTACCCCGCGCCGGTGCCCGATTTGTTCAAGGGCGAACAGCTCATCCTCGCCGGGCGCTACGAGGGCAAAGGCGACGGCAAACTCGTGCTCGAAGGCACCGTCAACGGCGAGCCGCGCAAATATTCCTACGACGTGAAGTTTCCCGCCGAAGCTGCCGACAACGATTTCATCCCGCGCCTGTGGGCCACGCGCCGCGTCGGCTATCTGCTCGATGAAATCCGCCTGCGCGGCGAGAGCAAGGAGTTGAAGGACGAAGTCACCGACCTCGCGCGGCAATACGGCATCGTCACGCCTTACACGGCTTACCTGATTCTGGAAGATGAAGACCGCCGCCACGTTCCGCGCACCGCCCAAAGCCTGCCGACGCTCCAGCAGGACGCCTTGGGCCGGCGCGAAATGGCCAAAGCCTACGAGTCACTCCGCAAGGACAAGGACGGTGCCGCCGCCGTGGCCGGCGCGCGCGCGGGCTATCAGTTGAAGGCCGCGCAATCCGCCGCCGACGGCATCGCGCTCGGCGCGGTCGAGGCCAACCGCGCGCTCGCGCCGTCGGGTCCGGCGAACGCCAGTTCCACGACGCGGTTCTTTTCCCAAGCCCGTCCGACACCGGGCCTCAGCGCGCCCCCCACCGGCATTACCGTGACCACCGCGCCCGTTGCCGCGCCGGTCGCCCAGCAGGCCACCCAGCAGGCCGCGCCCCTTTCACAATTCGTCCGGGGAAAAACCTTCTATCAAAACGACAATCAATGGATCGACGCCGAGGTCCAGAAGCTCACCGCGCCCAAGCCCGTGCGCGTGCAATTCAACTCGACGGAATACTTCGACCTCGCCCGGCGCAATCCCGAGACGCTCGCGTGGCTCGCCCTCGGCTCGCGTGTCCAGTTCGTCCACGCCGGCACGCTTTACGAAATCTACGAGTGAGCGGGGACCGATCGCCGCTCCGCAATTTCCCGCTCCGAACTCCGCGCGGGAAAGCGGCGGAGCGGCCCCGGTGGCGACGGTTGGGAATTGCCCGGTGCGGGGCGGTGGTCATAGCGTCTCAGCGACAGAAACGAATCCGCCACTCGCTGAACCACTATGAAATTGCGCCTCATCCTTTGTCTTCTTACCGCCGCGGCCTCGCTTGCGGTCGGAGCCGAGCCGATTGATCCGGACCGGCTGGCCACGATGATCGCGGCGCTGTCGCGGCTTGGGCCGGAGCAGGTGAAGGCGAATCCGCGGCTCACCGAGGCGCTGGGCAAGGTGCTCGAGGCGACGCGCGGGACGCCGCAGTTCGTGCAATTGGTCACGCAGTTTCAGATCACCGGCCAGAATGCCGGGCTGCTTGAGGTCGCTGCAAAAAATCCCACGGATGAAGCGGGCGTCACCGCCGCGCGGCTCGTGCTCGAGGGTGGTGATCTGGCCAGCGTGCGCGCGGTGCTGACGGGGACGAACGCGCCGGTCGCGGCGCGACTCGTCGAGGCGCTGGGCAATGCCGGGGGCAAGCCGGTGCCGGGCTTGTTGCTGCCGCTGGTGACCGATGCGCAGCGCGATGTCGCGGTGCGCAAACAGGCGGTGCGGGCGCTGGCGCGTTCGCAGGAGGGTGCGGCGGGGCTGTTGAAACTGGCGGGTGAGGACAAGCTGCCCGCCGATGTGAAATTCACCGCGACGACTGAACTCAACGCCGTGCGCTGGCCTGAGCTGAAAGCCACGGCCGCGCGCCTGCTCCCGCCGCCGCCGGGGCAGGGCACGGAGGCGCTGCCGCCCATCGCCGAGCTGGTGAAACGCATCGGTAATGTCGAGCGCGGCGCCGAGGTTTTCCGGCGCGAAACCGTCGGGTGCGCCAAGTGTCATGTGGTCAATGGCGCGGGCATCGACTTCGGCCCCGGCCTGTCCGAGATCGGGACCAAGCTCGGCAAGGATGCGCTTTACGAATCGATCATCGATCCGAGCGCGGGCATCTCGTTTGGCTTCGAAGCCTGGCAGCTCGAACTGAAAAACGGCGACGAGTTGTTCGGGCTGATCACGAGCGAAACCGGCGAGGAGCTGTCGGTGAAGCTGGTCGGCGGCGCGATCAACCGGGTGAAAAAAGCGGAGCTCGCGCGGCGGCAGCAATCGAAGCTTTCGATCATGCCCACGGGGCTGCAACAGACGATGACCACGCAGGAGTTGGTGGATTTGGTGGAGTATCTGGCGTCGCTCAAGAAGGCGACGAAATAGCGGGGGAAAAGCTCCCAGGCTAAAGCTCAAAGCTCAAGGGAAGTTCAAAGGTACAAGTGTCCAAGGGGCATCTCAGTTTCGTGCCCTTGTCCGTGGACCGCGCTTCCGGTGTTGGTCGGGAAGATAACCAGGCAGCCGTTTTCACGGCTCTGGCGAATGTATTAGCCGCGGCGGCGAGTCCGCAAAATCGCTGAAGCGTTGTTGCACCTGGCCTTTCCGAACACCCGGTTCAGCCGGTGCCAAGAAGAGGGCCGCCGTGACATACGCGCCGCTTTATTCTCCCACCGTCACAGGGTCCGCCGTTCCGCTTGATCAGGTGCTTCCCCTGAGCTTCGAGCTTGAGCCTTGGAGCTGCGCTCGCGTCCCTACTCTACCACCTGCGGCGCCCAGAGACCTTCCTTCAACTCCGGCGTGACGCCGGAAGGCGGGAAGGTCGCCTTCGCCGCGGCGCGGAGTTGTTGCGAGAGTTCCGCGACCGTGGCCGCGTGGGCCGGGACGGCGGCGAGGTTGGTGATTTCTTTCGGGTCGTGGTCGTGATCATAAAGCTCGCGGCCCTGCGCGCCTTCATCCCACTCGGTGTAGCGCCAGCGCGGCGTGCGCAGGCTGTAACCGAAGAAGCGCTTGCCATTGTCACCGACCGCCGGGCTGGCCCCGAAGCGTCGGAAACCACCGCCGCGGACGACTTGCGTGATCGCCCAGCCGCGGCCTTTTACCGCCGGGTCGCGGAGCATCGGCGCGAGATTCTGGCCCTGGATATTTTCCGGCGCTTTTACGCCGCACAACGCCGTGAGCGTGGGAAAAAGATCAATGTGACCGACCGGCGATTTCGCCACGGCGCCTTTGGGCGTATGGCCGGGCGCGACGATGAGCAGCGGCACGCGCGCGCTTTCCTCGAAGAGACTCTGCTTCTGCCACAGCCCGTGCTCGCCGAGATGATAGCCGTGGTCGCTGGTGAAAACGATGATCGTGCTGTCCGCCAGCCCGAGCCGGTCGAGCGCGCCGAGCACGCGGCCCACCTGCGCATCCATGAAGCTGATGCTCGCGTAATACGCCTGCACCGCCTGGCGACGGAGATCATCGGTGAGCTTGTCCTGCTCTTTCTTGTAGCTCGCCAGCGCGGCGGCGGGAATATCGGCTTGGTCTTCCTTCACGCCGCGCACCACCGGCATTTCGGCCTCGGGATACCAGCCGTAGTAAGGCACCTTCGGCGCGACATACGGCGTGTGCGGACGGAAGAAACCGACGGCGAGAAAAAACGGGCGGTCCTTCTGTTTCGCGCAGCGTTCGAGCACCCACTCGGCGTCAGCGGCGATCTTGCCGTCCGTGTGGTGCCCATCGTCCTTGGGTGACGCATACCAGCTCAACGTGCCGCCGAAGGAGCCGGGAGTGAGGCTGAAAATGTTCGGCTCCTCCTCGAGGCGGTCCACGCCGGCGGGATTCAATTCCAGTTCCCACGACGCCGGATCGTCGTGCCCGTCGGTGCCGATCGATTTGGGCACGTTGTAGTGATAGAGCTTGCCGATGCGTCCGGCGAAATAGCCCTGCTGCCGGAAGGCCTGCGGCAGACTTAATTGCGCGGGTACAGTCTGCCGGAAAATCTGCGCGTTGGCGAGAATGCCCGAGCTGTTCGGATACAGGCCCGTGAGCAGCGAGTTGCGGCTCGGACCGCACAGCGGAAACGCGCAATACGCGCGGTCGAACCGCATCCCCCGCGCGGCGAGCCGGTCGAGGTTCGGCGTCTTCGCCCGGGCATCGCCGTAACAACCGAGCGAGTTGTTCAGGTCGTCGGAGATGAGGAAGAGGACGTTCGTGCGCTGGGCGGCGTGGGCGGGCGGGAGGTGGACCCACAGGAGCGAGAGGACGGAGAAGAGACCGAGGAGTTGTTTCATGCGCATGCCCCGATGATTACCGCGAGTTCGGACAGTCTGGCGAGCACGGAGCCGCAGCGGGGAGGTCGCCCGTCACCGGCGGCGCAAAGACCCAGCGATTAAGCCTCAGCTTGAACGCGCATGAGAATTACGGATCGCCAAGAGCCGTTGGCGAGTCGTCGCGGAGCGACCGTTTTGGAGTGCGGTGACCTGTCACCGCTTTTGCGCAGGCGACTGGTCGCCGTCGAAAACGGGAACGGCTCCGGTCACGCTGGCGCGCTGGCGCTGACGCGAGCCGCGAAGGCCCCGTCCAAGCTTCGCGCGTCCCGCAATTTGACGGCGACAAGTCGCCTTGAGAAAGCGGTGACAAGTCCCCGCACGCCAGAGGCGCGGTGCCGGGACCATTTCCAAGATTTCCGACGTTTTCCCTTTACTCCATTTCGCGGTTCCGGCACCCACTGCCGCGCGTTGCGCTTTTCAGCGTAGAATCCGCACGGAAGGAAATCCCCCAAACCGACAGCCTGTGGCCGCGTACCTGATCAATGGAACCGCGTCCTGGAACTGACCGGGAGCGGGTCTGGCCAACCGACGGGTGCAACGCACGCGAACCGAAACTGAACACTGAAAACCATAGAGCAAAGAAAATGACCGCCACGACCCCCGCCTCGTTCTTCCAGGAACCCACTCGCGATGAAATCGCCACCAAAGCCTTCCTCGCCTGGGAGAAAGACGGCCGCCAATCCGGTCGGGAATTGCACTATTGGCTGCTGGCCGAAGCGACGCTGCGGGAACAACGCCTCGCGCAGGCCAACGCCGCCGCCGAGCACGCCGCCCAGCCCTGGCCGCGCCGCACCACGTCGTCCGCGCCCCGCGCCGCCAAGTCCGCCGCTGCCGCCCCGAAACCGACGACCACTTACTCCCGTTCCGCTGCGACCAAACCGGCCACCACCCAGATGACCGCGGCCGCCCGCCCGTTGAACCGGCTGACCAGCAAAGCGGCACGCTAGCCGGGTGATCTGGAGCGGTGACTAGGCAATCAGGACCTCAGGAGCGCGGCCTGCACGCCGCACTTCTGGCGTCCTCACCGCCTGGTTGCGGCTAACACGGCGCCGCCTGGCTCTCGACCCAGCGCACGGCGTGATGGAGCAGGGCGGTGGCGGTTTTGAGCTGGAGCTTGTCCTTGATGCGCCCGCGATGGACATCCACCGTCTTGGGACTCAGGTGCAGCGTCGCCGCAATTTCCTTGGTGCTCCGGCCGCCGCCAAGAAGCTGGAAGACTTCAAACTCCCGGTCGGAAAGTTTTTCAATCGGCGAGTTTGCGCCACGCGGGTGGTGGCCCGTCACGGTGTTGAGCAGGAGTGCGTGCATCTGGGGGCTGACATACGCCTCGCCGCTCAACACTTGGCGGATGACTTCCAGCACTTTGGCCGAACCGGCGTCTTTCATCAGGTAAGCGCGGGCGCCCGCGCGCAAGGCCCGTTCCGCGTAGAGCAGTTCGTCGTGCATCGACAGCACCAGAATGGGCAGCTCGGGCAGCAGCGCGTGAACGTCCTTGAGAAACTCGATGCCGCTGCGGCCGGGCATGCTCATGTCCGTCACCAGCAGGTCCGGCCGCGCTTTTGGCAACGCGGACATCGCGTCGGCGGGATTGCTGGCCTCGCAGCAAACTTCCAGGTCCGGCTGCCGGTTGACGATGGCGGCCAGGCCCTCGCGCGTCATCGGATGGTCATCCACCAGCAGCACCCGGCGCTTGGCGATGGGGTTCGGACGCGCGGCGGTTGCCTTGGCTCGGGCGGGTGCCGACTGGGGCTGACTGGGCGGGTGTCTTGTTGGCGCAGCGAGGTCGGAGGGACGTGACCGATTTCTCGTCGTGGCGGGTGGAGTGGAAATGGGGCGTTCAGATTTTACCGGCGCGTGCGTGGGCGCGGGGCCGCTGCGGGCGGGGACCGCCCGCGCTCCGGCGGCGGGGACCGTCCATGCACTGCGGGGCAATCTTTTCCGTGGGGTGCTCATGATTCTTTCAATGGGAGGGTGCAGGTGACAGTGACGCCGCGGCCGGGCTGAGAATCAATCTCCAACGCCGCGCCGATGACATGGGCGCGATGGCGCATGACCTCGAGGCCCATGCCGGACCGGGCCTTCTGCCGTTTGGGCAGGCCGCGGCCATCGTCCTTGATCTGCAGGCGCAGGCCGTCCGGTGCGCGCGTGAGCTGGATTTCGAGGTGCCGCATCCGGGCGTGCTTGAGGGCGTTGTTCACGGCTTCCTGGGCAATCCGATAGAGATGCTTGGCGGTCTGGGGATCGGTGATCGTCACCGGGCCGTCGCTGACCAGGCGGCACTCGAGTTGGCCGGGCACATGGGCGTCCCGGGCCAGGCGTTCCAGCGCGCCGGACAGCCCGTCGCTCTGAATTGCGGCCGGCGCGAGGCCGTGCGCCAGCGAGCGCGTGACCGTGACGCATTCCCGCAGCGCCCGGCTGATCTGGCGGGTCTGCTCCTGGAGCGTTTCCCGGCGGGGGGCGAGATCGGCCGCCGCCAGATCTTCCTGCAGCAAGAAGCACTTCATCTCCAGCGCCGTGAGCTGCTGGCCAAGCCCGTCGTGCAGATCGTGCCCGATGCGCCGCTGCTCGCGGTCGGTGATTTCGAGCAGTTCGGACTCCAGTTGCCGGCGTTCGGTGATCTCGCGAACCGTCACGATCACGCCGACGATGTCACGCCGCGCATCCCGCCACGGCGCGAAGCGCGCCGCCAGCCAGCCCCGCTTCCCGGTTTCCGGGAAATCGAAGGAAATGTCGGCGGCTTCAAACACCGCGCCTGCCAGGGCGTCGTGAAACATTTTCCGAAAATGCGCCCCGCCCAGAACCGGCAGCACCTCGTCCGCGCGCCGGCCCAGCAGTTCGCTGGCGCGGTGGCCGGTGAGCTGCTCCATGAACGGGTTCCACACCACGAACCGGCCCGCGCGGTCGCAGACGATGATGCCGGCCGCCGCGCTGTCCACGACCTGCTTGCTGAACTCGTGCGCCTCGCGCAGGGCTTCCTCGGCTCGGCGGCGCTCCATGAACTGCCCGATCTGGCTGCCGAGGCTGGCGAACAGCTCCCCCAGGCCGGCGTCCGGCTCGACCGTTCCGCGCGTCAGGAACGCCATCACGCCGAGGGCGTGCTGGTTGACGAGGATGGGAAATGCCACCGCCGATCGCAAACCCGCCCGGGCCGCGGCGCGCTGGCGGAGGAACTCAGGGTACTCGGCCAGGGCGGGAATCCACTCGGGCCGCCGCGAGGACAGCACCCGGCCCGGCAGGCCGTCGAACAGCCCGAACGCGAGCTTCTGGCTGTGCTTCACAAAGGCGGCGAGCTTCGCGCCGGGGGCGTGCCACACCTGCACGACGCGCAGTTTCTCGGGCTTGCCCGTCACTTCCCAGAATTCGCCCACGGCCCAGTCGAAGGCCATCGCCACGGCGCGCAACAGTTTCGGCACGGTCACGGCCAGCGTCTCGGCCGTGGCCAGCAAGCGGGCCACCTCGCATTGCAGTTGCCGCCGCTGCTCCTCCTGCCGCCGCGCGGTGATGTCCTCGGCCACGCCCGCAATCCGATAGACCGTGCCGGCGGCGTCGCGGATCGGGAAGGCCCGGTCGCGAATCCAGCGCTGCGTCCCGTCGGGGCGGACAATCCGATACTCCTCGTCGTAGTCGCCGCGGATTTGTTTGCGGAGCGCGGCCTGCAGCACCCGGGCGCGGTCCTGGGGATGGATCGCCGCCAGCCACCGCCGCGGCGACGCATAGAGTGACGCGCGGGTCTGCCCCCAGATGCGCTCGTAGCCGGCGCTGATGAAGAGCATCTTGTTCTTCGCGACGTCGCTCATCCAGAAGACCTCGTCGATGTTCTCGACCACCTGGCGGAACCGTTCCTCGCTGTCCCGCAGCGCCTCCTCGTTCCGCCGGCGTTCGGTGATGTTCCGGAAAAAAACCGCAAAGCGCTCGCCTCCGATGGCAAACGCAAACACCTCATACCACCGGCGGGTATGCGGGTCGTATGGTTCGAACTGGGCCGGCTCGCCGGTCGCCACCACGCGGCCAAATATTTCGGCCCACGAGGACTCCATCGCCGGGACAATCTCCCGCGCCGTGCGCCCGAGCACCGACTTGGTTTTCAGACCGGTCTGCCGCTCGAACGCCGGATTCGCCTCGAGCAGCCGGAAGTCGCACGGGGTACCCGCCGCGTCGCGGAGCAGCTCGCACAAGACAAAACCTTCGTTCATGCGGGTGAACAGCGTGCGGTACCGCGCCTCGCTTTCGTGCAGCGCGAGTTCGGCCTGTTTCCGCAGTTGAATATCGAGAACAAACGCCGCGAGCCCGTCCGCCGTGGGGAAAACCCGGATGTCCAACCAGCGCTGGGACACGGGGGAAAACGCCTCGAACGCCACGGCCATCCGCTCGCGCATGGCCCGGCGGTAGTGCTGCTCCATCGGAGTGCCCCGCAACTGGGGGAAGACCTCCCAGAACACGTGCCCCACCATCTCGTCGCGCCGCCGATGAAAGAGCGGTTCCGCGCAGTCGTTCACGAAAGTGAAGCGCCACTTCCGATCCAGCGCGAAGCACGCCTCCGTCATCCCGTGCATGATCTCCGCCAACCGGCGATCCGCCGCGTGGAGCTGCGCCTCTTTCTCATGCAACGCCGCCTCTGCCTGCCGCCGCTCCGTGAGGTCACGCACGAACCCGGTGAAAATCCGCCGTCCGCCCAGTTGCACTTCGCTCACCGACAGGTCCATCGGGAACACGGTGCCGTCCTGGCGCCGGCCCATGACTTCACGGCCGATGCCGATGATTTTGCGTTCGCCGGTGGCGCGGTAATTGGCCAGGTAACGGTCGTGTTCCTCGTGATAGGGCGAGGGCATCAGGACGTTGACATTCCGGCCCAGCGCCTCGTCCGCACGGTAGCCGAACATTTTCGCCGCCGCCGGATTGAGCGACTCGATGGTGCCGTGCTCGTCGATGGTGATGATGCCTTCCACCGCCGTGTCGAGAATGGCCCGCAGCCGCGCCTCCTTGTTGCGCAGCGCCTGCTCGGCCTGCCGGCGCTCCGTGAGGTCGGTGAGCGTCATGCGGTAGCGGCGGCTCCCCGGCTCGGCACC
>BJHT01000027.1:0-3792 GCA_014193395.1 Verrucomicrobiota bacterium | reverse complement strand
CGGGCCGGTGTTTGGGGACCAGGTGCAGCTCGGTCGTGGCGCGCTGGTCCGGAGCCGTCAGCGCCCGCAGATGCTCGCGCAACCGGGCCAGATTCTCCGGTGCCACATACAGATGGAAGGGCATGCCCTCCAGCTGCACCCGGTCCTCGCCGAGCAGGCCGGCGGCGGTCAGGTTGATTTCACGGATGACGCCCCGCTCGTCGAGCGTGATGTAGCCCACGGGTGCGAAATCGAAGAGATCGGCATACCGGTCGCGCGAAATTTCGATGAGCTGCTGCGCCTCGCGCAACTCGAGGTTCTGCGTCTCCAGCTCGACCTGATGGACCTGCAGTTCATGCACCAGCCGCCCGTGCTCGGCCGCGAGGTCCGGTGCCGGGGCTGGCCGGCGCGGGCTCGACTTCGCGTTCGGCTTGGGGGCGGGCTTTTTCTTCATCACTGTGGATCTCCCTCGGCCGAGCCCGGAAATCTGCAACCCCGCCGTCGCGCCGGGGCGGCGAGGGGCTGGTGGGAAGGGGATTTGACCAGAGCCATGCCGCCGACGATGCGCCCCCCGCCGCGTGCTGGCAATCCTGATGGCGGCGACCGCTCGCCGCGGCCGTGGAGTGCGGCCGTCCCCGGCTGCAGCGACGTCCGCCCGCATGTGGGTCGCGGAGTTTTCAGTGCGCCTCCGTGCGCTCCAGCCCGCTGCGCCCGGGGACGGGCGCACTCCGGTCATCGCATCCCCCGCCCCGCGCACTTCATGCCCGCAGCAGATACCGCTCCGGGGTCTGTTGCAGTTGGCTCTTCGCCCGCTGCCACGCGCGGAAGGCCTCCTCGCGGCGCGCCTGCTGGAGCTGGCTCTCGGCGTGCAGCCAGTGCTCGAGGTCGCGGTGCTGCGGCCAGCCTTCCTGTTCCCAGATGGAGTAGGCGTAGCGGGCAATTTCGTCGTGCGTCGGTTTCCCGTTCGCTCCGTGGAGGCAGAGCAGCGGGTCGGAATCATGCCGGGCAGTCGCGATGCTCATGGGGTCACACTGTTCAGCCAGTGGTGTTTCCGTCCGGCGGGGCGCTTGCCCGCGCGCGCCGGCGGCAGGACGCGCCGGCGCAGGTGCTGCTGTTGGCCGCAAGCCGCTGGGTGAATTCCTGCAGAACCTGTTTTTGTCAGCGCTGGGGACTGGCGACCAGGCTGCTCAGGACGGCTCCTCCGCGACCTTGCAGTCATTGGGGGAGTTGGCCGACGCCCATCCGGTGACGCTGGGAACAGCCGGCCCGCTGAACCGCGACGAACTCTACGAGCGTGGACTTCCTGGACACTAACATCCTCGCTTATGCCGTGAGCCGCCGCGTCGAGGACGCGAAGAAAGGTGCGGCTGCACGGGCGCTGATCCAGCCCACTGGACAGGCGATTTCGTTGCAAGTGCTGCAGGAATTTTGCCGCGTGGCAGCCCATCCGAAGAAACTGGGTTACCCGCACGACGAGGCGGTGCTTTTCTGCCATGGCTGGCGCAAAAGTTTCACCGTGCTGGAGCCGACCTTACGCCGGTTGGATGAATCGTTGATAATGTGCGCCCGCTATCAACTCAGTTATTTCGACGCCTGCATCGTGACCGCCGCCCGGATGCTGGGTTGCACCACGGTGTATTCCGAGGACCTGCAGGACGGACAGCGCTACGACGGCGTGCAGGTCGTCAATCCGTTCCGCAACCTGTAGTTCGCTTCACGTCAGCGGACGGACCACCGAGCGGAGCGGCCACCTTGGTCTCACGCATTCCGCGGCTTCCGCATTTACCTCATCCCCCCGTCCCCGCCCCCAGCTCCGCGATCGCTGCATCAATCCGCGCCAGCGACTGCTCGCGGCCGAGAATCTCCAGCAGATGATACAAGCTCGGCCCCGATGCCGCGCCCGTGCAGGCCAGCCGCAACGGATGCACAAACGGCCCCACCTTCGTCCCGGCCTCCGCCGCGACCGCCTTCAACGCCGCTTGCACCGAGTCCGCATCGAACTTCGCCACGGTCGCAAAGGCCGCGCGCAATTTCGCCAGCCGCGCCGCGTTTTCCCCCGTGCAATCCTCCGGCTTCGCGCCGGCGCGATACGACACCTTCGCCGTAAAATAAAACCCGCCATACGCCGGCAAATCCGCGAAGCACTTGAACTTCCCTTTGCACGTGTCCAGCGCCGCCTTCACGTAGGCGAGGTCGAACGTCTCGGTCTTGATTCCCGCCTTGGCCAGCGTGTGGACGCACAGTTCGTAGAACCGGTCGCTGTCCATCGCGCGCACATATTCGCCGCTCAGCCATTGGAGTTTCGCCAGATCGAACCGCGCGTTGTGCCGCAAAATCTGCGGCAGATCGAACAGCTCGACGACCTCGCGAATGGGCAGCATTTCGCGATTGCCCTTGGGCGACCAGCCCAGCAGGCACAGATAATTGAGCACCGCTTCCGGCGGATAACCCTGCTCGACGTACCACATCAGCGACGCGCCCGTGTCGCGCTTGCTCATCTTCGAACCGTCAGGATTCAGGATCAGCGGGATGTGCGCATACTTCGGCGGCGACATGTCGAACGCGCGGAACAGCGCGATGTGCTTGGCCGTGTTCGACAGGTGATCCTCGCCGCGAATGACGTGGGTAATACCCATCTCCAGGTCATCGATCACGTTCACCAGATGAAACACCGGCTGGCCGTCCGAGCGCACGATCACGAAATCCGGATCCTGCTGTTCGCGGTCCGTCAGCTCGCGCACCACGTCGCCGACCACCAGGTCGGGGATCGTGATCGGCGTGCGCTGCATCTTGAATTTCACCGCGCCCTCGTGCTCGTACGCCAGCCCGCGCGAGAGCAGCGCCTCGACGCGCAGCCGGTAATTCTCAGCGCGTTGGCTCTGATAATACGGCCCGTAATCGCCCTTGCCCGGCCCCGTCGCGTCGCTCGTGATCGGCCCCTCGTCCCAGTCCAGCCCGAGCCAGCGCAGGCCATTCAGGATAACATCGACGGCCTCCTGTGAATTGCGCGCCGCGTCCGTGTCCTCGATGCGCAGGATGAATTTCCCGCCGCAGTGCCGGGCGAACAGCCAGTTGAACAGCGCCGTGCGCGCGCCGCCGATGTGCAGATAACCGGTGGGACTGGGGGCGAATCGAACTCGTACACTCATGGGATCATTGTGGGTTGCTGGGTGAGACATCGCTGACGGTGAGGTGACCGTAGCGACCGCCCCCGAGCCGACGCAAGCGCGGAGCGCGGCCGTCCCCGGCCGCAGCGACGTCCGCCGGCACGAGCGGTGTGGGCCAGCGTGCGCCATCCTCCGCTCCACCTTGCTGCGCCCGAGGACGGGCGCACTCCGGCGCCCGCGGAGTGCGGCCGTCCCCGGCCGCAGCGACGTCCGCCCGCACGAGCGGTGCGGGTCAGCGTGCGCCATCCTCCGCTCCACCTTGCTGCGCCCGAGGACGGGCGCACTCCGGGGGCCGTGGAGTGCGGCCGTCCCCGGCCGCAGCGACGTCCGCCGGCACGAGCGGTGTGGGCCAGCGTGCATCACCGTGCGCTCCAACTTGCTGCGCCCGAGGACGGGCGCACTCCGGGGGGCGCGGAGAGCGGCCGTCCCGGCCGCAGCGACGTCCGCCGGCACGAGCGGTGTGGGTCAGCGTGCGTCACCCTGCGCTCCAACTTGCTGCGCCCGAGGACGGGCGCACTCCGGCGCCCGCGGAGTGCGGCCGTCCCCGGCCGCAGCGACGTCCGCCCGCACGGGCGGTGTGGGAGCAGCGTGCGCCATCCTCCGCTCCACCTTGCTGCGCCCGAGGACGGGCGCACTCCGGGGGCCG
>BJHT01000026.1 GCA_014193395.1 Verrucomicrobiota bacterium | reverse complement strand
ACATGAGGGAGGACCATGATGCCTTTGGTGCCGATGAAGATGGAACCTTGGCCGGGAATTTTCTTGGGGTCACCGACTTGGGATAGGATGTCGGCGGGGGGGCGTTTGTCGCCGTCGTACCAGACTACTTTCACGGTCTTACCATCGGTGTATTGGGTGCCGGGGAAGACATAGTGGACGACGGCGCCGAGGCCCCAGTTGTGCGCGGTGGGGACGGAGCCTTCGGAACGGACGCTGACGGGCGCGGTGACACCGATGGCTTTGAAGACGGGGTCGTAGATGTGACAGCCCATGTCGCCGAAGGTGCCGGTGCCGAAGTCGAGGCGTTTGCGCCAGTTGCCGGGATGATAGTAGCCGCCGCCGATGAAGGGGCGTTCGGCCGCGACACCGAGCCAGAGGTCCCAGTTGAAAGTGGCGGGCACGGGATCGACGCGGTCGGGGCGGGCGGAGGCGTCGCCCCAGGTTTTGTTGGACCAGGTGTGGACTTCTTTGACCTTGCCGATGACTCCATCTTGGATCACGCGGACGGCGAGGCGGTATTCGGCGCTGGAATGGACCTGGATGCCCATCTGGGTGACGAGCTTGTTTTCGCGGGCGACCTCGGTGAGGCGGCGGGATTCGTAGATGTCGTGGGTGAGGGGTTTCTGGCCGTACACATGTTTGCCCAACTGGAGGCAGGCCATGCCGATGGGGGCGTGCATGTGGTCGGGGGTGGAGACGTTGACGGAGTGGAGGTCTTTCTCTTTGTCGAGGAGTTCGCGCCAGTCCTGGTAAATCTTGGTGTCGGGGAATTTCTTTTTCAGGCCCTCGGCTTTCGAGAGGTCCACGTCGGCGACGGCGACGAGTTTCACGTTGGGCTGACCGGAGATGGCGCCGAGGTCCGCGCCGGCCATGCCGGACGCGCCGAAGCTGGCGTGGAGCAACGCGCCGCTGGGCGGGGCGGAGATGAGGTGACGGATGAAGAAGGGCGCGGTGACGCCGGCGACGCCGAGGTGTTGGAGAAACGAGCGACGCGTGGTGCGAAGGGTGGATTTCATGCGGCGGAGGTTATCGGCGGGGGGAAACGAGGCAAGCGGGGAAAGGGGGAGGATGGCAGAAAAATATACGGGCAGAAACATGGGGGGGAAGGAGGAGGGGGAGGCTCGGGAACAGAAGCCGGAGACGACAGAAAAATGGGGGCAGAAATATGGGGATGATGGGGGAGGTGCGATTGCGAGGGGCGGTGCCGGATCTTGCTGAGCGCGACCCGTCACTCGTCACCCGTCACTCCCCCCCGATTCCGAGGGCGGTTTTGAGGCGGTCGAGAAAGGGGATCTGGCGGTCTTTGATTTTTTGGCGGGCGGCGGGCAGGGGAAAGAAGGCAGCGCGATCGATCTCGGGGACGCGGAGGAAGCGGCCGGAGCCAAGCGGATATTCGATCTCGAAGGTGTTGCTCTGGATTGGCTGCGTGTCGTCCCAGTCGCCGGCGAAGGCCCAGGCGTGGACGGTTTTGCCGCCCTTCTGCCGGATGGATTCCAACGGAAGAAAGGGTCCGCGCACGGGCAGACCGGTCTCCTCCTGGAACTCGCGGATGGCGGTGGCGAGCAGGTCTTCGCCGGGTTCGATTTCGCCTTTGGGAATGGTCCAGTGGCCGTCGTCGCGGTGGGCGAAGAACGGGCCGCCGGGGTGCGCGAGGAAGACTTCCAGCCGTCCGTCGCGGAGGCGATACATCAGGAGGCCGGCGCTGATGCGGGTGGATTTTCGTTTCATGGCCGGACGGTGGCGCGCTCGCGCAGAAGCTCGAGATAGGCCGTGGCAATGGGGTTGAACTGGCGGGCGTTGGAGGCCTCGAAAAGTTCCCTGGCGCGCGCCTCGTTGCCGAGTTGAAGCTGATGCCAGCCGCGATGGGCCAGCGTGTAGTGGCCCTCGGGATCAAGGCGGGCGGCCTGCGCGAAGGAGCTCGCCGCTTCGTCGTTGCGCCCGAGCCAGTCGAGGCTCATGCCGCGGCCGATGGCGGCGTACACGTAGCAGGGATTGGCGGCGAGGCTGCGGTCAAACCACGTGAGGGCTGCGGTGACCTGCGCCTCGTTGCGGCTCTCGACGCCGCTGCGGCGGGAGATTTCGCCGAGCTGGTAGGTGGTCTCGTAGTTGTGCGGTTCGACAGCGTGGGCCTGTTCGAGCAGCGCAAGGCTGTTGTCGCCGGGGCGCGGCTGGAGGGCGCGGGCGAGCAGGGAATCCTCGCGCCAGCGCCGCAGGCCGGTCGCACCGAGCCACGCGACGACGGCGACGAGGGCGAGTGTGAGCGCGACGCGCGCGGGCGGCGCGCATGGCCACCAGTACTGCTCGCCGGAGTAGCGCGCCAGGCCCACCACCAGCGCGGCGAGGGTCGTGGCGACGAGGGCGTTGGCGGGGATGTGGAAATTGAAATCGGTCACGGCGTGCAGCAGCAGGGTGATGAGACCGATGGTCGTGCCGAGCACGATGGCCGAGCGCGTGCCGTGTTGCGCGGAGGACTCGGTGCGGCCGCGCTGCACGAGTTTCCACGTCCGCGCGACCCCGGCGAAGAGCAGTATCCATACGGTCAGGGCGAGCGCCGCGCCCACCACGCCCCAGTCGGCGAGGAGGTTGAGGTAGTCGTTGTGCGCACGGTCCGGGCGGGCCTGGATGAAGGGCGGGCGATACTCGGGAAACCGATGATCAAAATGCGCGGGGCCGACGCCGAGCCAGAAATGGTCGCGCCACATTTGGATCGTGGGTTTCCAGAGCTGGAAGCGGATGTCGTCGAGCTTGCCGCCGGCTACCATGCTTTCGAAGCGCTGCTGGGCGTGCTGGGCATTGGTCACGAGGAGGCCGCCCACCCCGGCGACCAGCAGGAAGAAGCTCAGCGCCGCGATGCGATAACCGCGCCTCGTCGCCAGCACGGCGAAGAACAGCAGCACGCCCAGCACCGTCGCGATCCACCCGCCGCGCGACACGGTGAAGCCGACGCCCGCAAGGATCACGAGCGCGCAGTAGCCCGTCAGCACGCGCGTGGCGTGGCCCAGGCGCGACATGAGGGTGAAGGACAGGGCCAGCGGGAGGATAAGCTCGAGAAAGCCGGCGAGATGGTTGGGGTTGAAAAAGGTGCCGCTGCCACGCTTGAGAAACTGCTCGGGCCGGAGCAACTGCCACACCGTCCGGCTGCCCGTGAAGAACTGATAGCCCGCATAAAACGACAGGCCCGTCGCGACGAGGATCAGCGCGAGCACGATGGCCTGCGGTCCCTCGACGCGGTGCAGGTTGTTCACCACGACCAGGAAGAGCGCGGCATAGACCGCGATGCGGAGCAGCTCCTCGCGCGCGACATATTCAATGTCCGCCTGCCGGTAGCGCACCACGGCGAGCACGACGAACGCCACGACGCCCCACGCCACCGGCGGCCAGAGCAGCGCCATATCCTTTTGAATCCAAAGGCGCACCGCCCAGAGCACGAGCGTGACGACGGTCAACGCCTGCACCACGACGAACTCCGTCGAGCGCACCGCGCCGAGCGCCAGCGGGGCGAAAACCAAGAGCGCCAGCACCGCGGCGAGGATCCCCCGCTCCAGTCCGGCATCGACACGCTCGCGATTCATCCGCGAAACCCTGTGGGCCGCGCGACGGGGGAGGCAAGGCGAATTTCGGGTCCAAGTTCAAAGTTTAAGGTTCAAGGTTCAAAGTTCCGCGCCGCACGAGGCTTCGTATGTTCGTAGAGCTACAAACCTCAAACTTTGAACTTTGAACCTTAAACTTTGAACTCCCGCCCCCTTCAACGGGCCGCCGCGCGCCGCGCGCGTTCGCGGGGGCGGCGGGATCATTCACCTTCCCAAGCGCCGGGGCGGGTGCTTGATTGGCGCGCACCGAAATGACACGACTTCTGGCAGCTTGGATCGGCACGGTGAGCTTGCTGCTCGCCGTTCGCGGACCCGCGCAGACGACGGAGCTGAACCTCGCGCTGACCGCCGCCGCGCCCGGGCGCACGGCGACGATTGGCTTCGCGGGTGACGGACTCGGTTTCGCACGGACGCTGTGGACTTCTTTTCCCGCCGAGACACGGCCGGACCCGCAGGCCAAGGCGCGTTCGGACCGGACGGCGTTTCTGGTCACGGTGCCGCAGGATTGCCCGACGGGCATCGGCGTCGCGCGGCTCGGCGCGAGCAATCGCTTTTCCGGCCCCGTACTGGTGCTGGTGGACGCGCTGCCATCGGTGCCGTTGGCGGGCGGACATCGCTCGCTGGCCACGGCCCAGCGCGTGAATCTGCCGGTCGCGGTGGATGGCGCGTGCGCGGAGTTGGGCGCCGATTTTTTTGTCTTTGCCGCGCGCGCCGGGCAACGCGTCAGCGTGGATGTGGTGGCGCAGCGGCTCGGCTCGGCGCTCGATCCATTTGTGCGACTGCTCGATGCCCGCGGACGCGAACTGGCGTTCTATGAAGATTCGCCCGGTGCCGGTGCGGACGCGCGTCTCACGCACGTCGTTCCGGCCGATGGCGATTACGTGGTGCAACTGCGCGACTCGCGGCATCAGGGAGGCGAGGCATTTCGCTACCGGCTGCGGCTCGGCGATTTCGCGCTCGCTCCCCTGCCCTTCCTGCACGATGCCGCCCGTTTCCCGCCGGCCGATGAACACGGCCTGAAGATGCAGCGCGAGAGCGAACCCAACGACACCGTGGAGACCGCCACGCGCCTCGAACTCCCGGCGTTGCTCACGGGCAGTTTTCAGAAACCCGGCGACCGCGATTTTTTCCAATTCACGCTCGCGCAACCGGGCCGCTGGCTGGTGCTCGGGCGCACGCGCAGCCGCGGTTTTCCCTGCGATTTGTTGCTCAAGTTGCAGGACGGCAAGGGGGCGACCCTGGAGACTTCAAAGCCCACGGGGGCAGACGAGGGCATCATCACGAACACGTTCAGCAGCGCCGGCAGCTATCGGTTGCGAGTGGAGGAATTGAGCGGCGTCGGCGGGCCGGAGCTGTCGTATCAGGTCGCGCTCCAGCCCTACGCCGGCTTCGCGCTCAGCGTGGACGCGGACAAATTCGAGGCACCGTCCGGCGGTAGTTTGAAAGTGAAAGTTACCTGCGCGCGGCGCGATTTCGACAGCGCCATCACGCTCGCGCTGACCGGCGACGCGCGCGAGTTCGCGGTCACCAACCACGTCATCGCCGCGAAGAAAACCGAGACCACGCTCCGCGTCACCCTGCCCGCCACGATTGCGCCCGGAACACTGCTGCATTTTCAAATCCACGGCGTCGCGAAGGCCGGCGAAACCACGGTGAGCGCGGCGGCGCAGACGCTCGGCGCGCTGCGCAAAGCCCTGCCGAATCTGCCGCATCCGCCTTCGGCGCTCGATGGCGTGATCGCGCTCGGCGTGGTGTCGGCCGAGGGGAAGCGGGGGGAAAAGTAATCAGTGATGAGTGATTCGTGGGCAGGTGAAATCCCACGCGGGTCAGAGGTGAAGTTGGTCGCCATGAAAAACTCTCTCTCAAGCAACGCCAGCCGATCGTGGCCGCGGTCCGCCGCGGCCGGTCCCAACGCGCCGTCACCCGGCGCTTCACAGTGGCCCGGCAGTCGGTGCAACGCTGGGTGGCCCGCGCCGGCACCCACCCGACGGAGCAACCGCCTGGCGAAACCTCCCGCTATACGCTCCCGGACAAACGCTTTCCTGCGACCTGCCCCCGAGCTGATGGCACCCCGTTTTTCACGCTGTTTCCCGACCTGCATGTTATGTCACTTGCCCGTTTATCCGCGTTTAACTCACGGCATGGCCGGTTCAACGATCTCGCAGTTCAATCTGGGAAGGGCCGTTGAGATGGACCACGAAAGGCACGAAACACGCGAAAACAAAGGGCCGGATTGCGGTTGGCCGGCACCCCGAAATCTCATCCGCCCGATGACAATCCCCGCTTCGCCAAAACTTTTTCCTTTCGTGCTGTTCGTATTCTTCGTGATTCCACCTGCTTTTCCCGATAACCATTTCACCGGTTCAACATTTCAACGGCTCCCCTCTTTCCACCTTCCCCGCCATGCACCCGCTCGCCCGGCTTGATCAGCGTTTTTTATGGCATCCGTTCACGCAGATGCGGGACTGGCTGAAGGGCGAGCCGATCGTGATCGTGCGGGGCAAGGGGGCGGAGTTGGAGGATGCAAACGGGCGGCGGTATCTGGACGCGAATGCGTCGATCTGGACGAATCTGCACGGGCATCGGCATCCGGCGCTGGACCGCGCGGTGAAGGCGCAACTCGGAAAGGTGGCGCACTCGTCAGCGCTCGGGTTGGCGAATGAGCCGGCGGCAGTGCTGGCGGAGAAACTGGTGGCGGCGGCGAATCGTCCGCGGCTGCCGGGCCAGCCGAAGCTCGCGAAGGTTTTTTTGTCGGACGACGGTTCGACCGCGATGGAGGTGGCGCTGAAGCTGGCGTACGAATTCGCGCGGCGGTCGGGGCGGAGTGCGCAGCCGCGGTTTCTGTCGCTGCGCGGGGCGTATCACGGGGACACGGTGGGCGCGGTGAGCGTGGGGCACATCGACCTGTTTCACAAAGCGTACGCGGGGTTGCTGTTCAAGACGGACGCAGTGATGGCGCCGTATTGTTATCGGTGTCCCTTCAATCGCGCGCGGGCGGAGCGGGCGGATGCGCGGGAGTATCGGAAGTGCAACTGGGAGTGCGTGGGGAAGGTGGAGCAGGCGTTCGCGCGGCGCACGCGGCGCGCGGAGGGCGCGGGCGCGAGTGCAGGCGCGCGGGCGAACGCGGGCGACGGCGCCGGCTACGCGGCAATGGTGGTGGAGCCGTTGATGCAGGGGGCGGCGGGGATGATTCCGCAGCCGGTCGGGTGGCTGCGGCGGGTGGCGGAAATCGCGCGCGGGCACGGGGCGCAGTTGATCGCGGACGAGGTGATGACAGGCTTCGGGCGGACGGGGGCGGGGGGCGGCGCGGGGCTGTTCGCGTGCGGGCGCGAGGGCGTGCGGCCGGATTATCTGGTGCTGGCGAAGGGGCTGACGGGCGGGTATCTGCCGATGGCGGCGACGGTGGTGACGCGCACGATTTTCGATGCGTTTCTCGGGGAGTACGGGGAGTTCAAAACCTTTTTTCACGGGCACAGTTTCACGGGGAATCAACTCGGCGCGGCGGCGGCAAACGCGAGCATGGAGTTGCTGGCGACGGAGGAATCGGTGCGGCGGCGGGGCGAGCTGGAGGGGGAGTTGCGCGCGGCGCTGGCGGGTTTGTGGAAGCTAGAAAATGTCGGAGACATCCGGCAGGTCGGGCTGGTGGCGGGAGTGGAGCTGGTGCGGAACTGGCGGACGCGCGAGGCGTTCGCGCTGGCGGAGCGGGCGGGCATCCGTGTGTGCGAGGCGATGGCCCGGCGCGGCGTGCTGACGCGGCCCATCGGGAACGTGGTGGTGGTGATGCCCCCGTATTGTACGACGGCGCGGCAGGTGGCGACGATGGTGCGGATGCTGGAGGAGGCCATCGGGGAGGTGCTCGGCGGGGGCGCGGGCGGGTGAACAGGGAAATCGGGAAACAAGGGAACGCTCAACGTTCAACGCTCAATGCGGAGCGTGTACCACGGAGGAAATCCCGCAGATTCAAGCCGGCCACAGATGGGGCAGGGACGGGGATTTTTGTTTCAATCTGCGGTCGCTCTGAATCTGCGGGAGATTCTTTTTACAGCAGAACGGGATGCGGATCGGCGGCGTGGATTTTGCGAGGACGTCCGCGTGGGCGGGCGAGAACGGCCGCAGGCACGGGGCCGCGGAGGAGGCGGGCGGGGAGGCGCAGGTCGCTGAGGGAACGTTGGGAGATGCTGAGGGTGCCGACGCCTTTGGCCAGTTTCAGCAGTTCGCGGCGGCCTTCGTCGCTGTGCATCCAGGCGACCACGCCGGGGGCGTCGAGGTCGGTGAGCGGGGTGAGGAGATGGAACCAGTCGTCGCCTTGGGCGACGAGGCCGGGGGGCATGACGGCGGCTCGTCCGTAGCAGCCGGCACCGACGCGGACGAAGAGGATTTCGCCGGGTTGCACGATGGCGCGCTCGCGGAAGCCGCTGCTGTCGCGGCGGAGATAGGCGAGATTATTATCGAGGCGCAGGCCGCCGGTGGGCGCGAGATTTTTGGCGCGCAGCAGAAGGATGCGGTCGGGCGCGGGTTGGTCGAGGAGGCGGCGCTGTTCGCCATACAACGCGAAGCCGTGGCGGACGCGGAAGACATCGCCGAGGCGCACGGTGGCGGCGGGCGTGGTCGGCGTGGTGAGCGTCGCGGGCGTGGCGGCAAGGTGCGCCTCGGGCCGCCAGTCGCGGGTCGCGGCGAGGTCCACGCGTTGCCAGCGGGTGTCGGTGGTCGTGGCGCGGTCGGGGATGGCGAGCGTGGCCAATTCGGCGAGGTCACGACATTGGAAAAGCCACGCGGGGTGCGGCACGGGCGTGGTGGCGACGGCGGGCGCAGCAGCGGCAGGCCGCGTGATGGAAGCGGCGGCGTGAGTTTCGGCGGGCGCGAGTTTACGGGCGAGGAGGACGTTGGTCTTGGCGGTGGTGCGCGGGAAGATGCCGCGTGGGAGGCTGATGATCGCGCGCACCGTGGCGTGGCGCAGCACCCAGTCGCGGACGTATTGGAAGGGGCCGTTGCTGAAGGGGCCGTCGGGGAGGATCACCGCGACGTGGCCGCCGGGTTTCACCAGTTTCAGGAAGAGTTCGAGGAAGAGTACTTCGAGACATTGCGAGCGGCGGCCGGCGGCGAGCTCGAACTGGCTCTGCACCTCGGGCCGTTTCTCCAAATGCGCCTGCGCGCTGAAGGGCGGATTGCCGATCGCGAGGTCGAAGGTGCCGTAGTGATCGCGCAGCGCCGTAAGCGCGTCGCCGGCGATGAAGTGTCCGGCGGGCACGAGCGGGCGCGCGACCTTGATGTAGCGCGGATCAAGCTCGCACGCGAAGACGGCGCAGCCCGGCGGAGCGTTGCGCACGAAGCTGCCGTCGCCGCAGCTCGGGTCGATGACGCGGTCGGGCGCGCGCGTGCCGGTGAGGCGGAACAGGCACTGCGCCGCGATTTCCGGCGTGAAAAATTGTCCGATCACGCGGCGAGTGTTGGGGATGAAGGGCGAAGCTCAAAGCCCAGAGTTCGGGGTGCCGAGTTCCAAGTTCAAGGTTCAAAGTTCAGGGGCCGACGATCCAGCGCGCAGGATGGAGGGGAACGAGCGCGGCGGAAGGAACAGGATGAGAATGGGGCGGGTGTCGTTCGTTGGATAGGTCGCCGGGGCCGGGGTGTTTGGTTTGCATCGGCGCGTGCCGCGTTCGCGCTTTTGACAGGGCTGCTCGAGTTCGTCACGGTTCGCGCCGTGCCGACCAATCTTTCCAGCAACGATGCTTTCCACAGTGCCACCACGGCGCTGTCCGTCGATCCAGACTCTGGATGCGGGAGGGACGGACACGCTTCCTCGGCCTGACACCATCCACGAGCTACCATGCAAAACCTCGAACCAGAAAACCTTGCGCTGCGCCAAGCCTGCGCCGCCGTGAAGACAGAATTGCTGCGTGCCAACCGCCTGCTGGACGACGCGCTGTGCGATCTCACCTTAAAAGCCGAAACACCGCTCGAAGTTCGCGCCGCCATGGACTCCGCCGCCGCGGTCACCAACCCCGCCCTGCACACGCCCAACGTCGCCGCACCCGCCGCACCCGCCGCGCCCGCTGCGTCGCCCCGGAATCCCAACGCGCCGACGCGGCAGCAGGGGCAGTTCCTCGCCTTCATCCATGCATACATGACGCTGCGCCACGGCCACGCGCCCAGCCACGCGGACTTCCAGCAGTATTTCAACCTCACCCCGCCGTCGGTGAACTCGATGCTGATCCGCCTCGAAGAACGCGGCTTCATCAAGCGCGTTCGCGGCCAGGCCCGCGCCATCGAACTGGTCATCTCCCCCGACACGCTGCCGAAACTCGAGCGTCCGCTCCGCCGCTGACGCCCCACACTCCCGTCCGCCACGCCCGCCGAGCACCGCTCACCGCATGAAACTCGCCCTGCAAGCCATCAGCGATCTCGAACGCACGGGGCTGATTCGCCGCCCGGCCATTGGTGACGCGATGGGCGCGACGTTTTATCTCGAACCGATCTCCACGTTTGATCTCGATATCTTCGTCGTTTTCCGCGACCCGCCGCTGCTCCTCACGCTCACGCCGATCTACGATTTTCTGAAAAGCCCGCGGCCACCGGCCCGAGGGGGATGCCGTGGTGATTGGGAACTGGCCCGTGCAGTTGTTGCCGGCGGAGACGCCGTTGCTGCGCGAGGCCGTCGAGCAGGCGCGCGCGGTGGATTACGAAGGCGTCCCGGCGCGGGTGATGACGGCGGAGCATCTGATGGCCATCGCCGCGCAGACCGGGCGGGCGAAGGATCACGCGCGGCTGGTGGCGTTCGTCGAAGCCGGCGTGGCGGACCGCGCCCGGCTGGACGACATCCTGGCGCGCCACGGTTTGAAAACGGTTTGGCAGCGTTTTGAATCCCGCTACCTTGATCCGCGATGAGCGCGCTCCTGCAACAAGTCCTCGCCGCCAAACGCCAGCGCCGGCTGGCCCTGGCCGCGCTGCCGTTTCCGGAGAAGGTCAGGATCGTCGAGCAACTGCGGCAGACACTGGCGGAGGTACGCGCGGCGGCACCACACGGCAAAACCCGCGAGGCGACGGCGCACACCGGAACAGCTTCCCTTGAGCTTTGAGCTTTACGATTGGAACTTCCGCCACCGCGTTTCCGCCACCGGCACCCGCGGAATTCGCGCTGCCGTCTGATGCCAAGATTAAATGTCCTTTACTCCGGCGCGCCCCCTTTCTAATTTGCCCGCCGAACAAATATTGAACGACACGTATGGAAGCGAAAGAAAAAGGTAAGTTGATTGCGGATTTCCGGGTTCACGACAAGGACACCGGTTCTGCCGATGTGCAGATTGCTCTTTTGACGGAGCGGATTAATCACCTCACCACCCACTTGCAGGCCTTCAAAAAGGACCACAGTTCCCGCCGGGGCCTCCTGAAAATGGTGAGCGAGCGCCGCAAACTGCTGGATTATCTGGCCCGCAACGACTCCGGTCGTTATCAGGCGGTGACCAAGAAGCTCAAGCTCCGCAAGTAACCCACTCTTCCTCCGGCGGTGGGTTTCGGTTTCATCCGAAGGTGTACCCGCAGCCGGAGTTAGTCCCACCACACACTTGGAACGGCGCCGGGAATTGCGGTCCGGCGGGTTCCACCCATCCTAATAACCCGCATGAAAACCACCCCGGCGTCAGGGGAAATTTCAATCAGCAGCCGCCTTGCCGGATGTTGACGGAAGTTCCTCCGTGTCGCCGGGGTACCAGAAAGTACCTATGTCAGAGAAAGTAATCGCAGAAGTTGGAGGTCGGTCGATCATCATTGAATCCGGCAAACTCGCCAAACAGGCCGACGGGGCCGTGACCGTGCAGTTGGGCGAAACCATCGTCATCGTGGCCGCCGTGGCCGCGACCAAGGCCAAGCCCGGCCAGGATTTTTTCCCGCTCACCGTGGACTACCGCGAAAAAGCGGCCGCGGCCGGCAAATTCCCCGGCGGCTATTTCAAGCGCGAGGGGCGTCCGACGGAAAAGGAAATCCTCACCTGCCGGCTCACCGACCGGCCGATTCGCCCGCTCTTCCCCAAGGGTTGGTACAATGAAGTCCAGGTCCAGAGCGTGCTCCTGAGCGCGGACGGCGAGAATGACCCGGACATCCTCAGCATCATCGGCGCGTCGGCGGCGTTGACCGTCAGCGACATCCCGTGGGAAGGCCCGCTCGGCGCCGTGCGCGTCGGTCGCGTCGGCGGCAAGTTCATCGCCAGCCCGACCCACACCGAGATGGCGGACAGCGATCTCGATCTCGTCTATGTCGGCAACGACAAGGACACCGTGATGTTTGAAGGCGCGGCGGACGAACTCCCCGAGGCCGACTTCTGCGCCGCGCTGCGGTTCGCGCAGGAAGCCATCCAGCCCATCATCGCCGCGCAGAAAGTGCTGCAAGGCAAAATCGGCAAGACCAAGCGCCAGATCAAAACCAACGTCGTCCCCGACGAAATCCTCAACGCCGCCAAGGCGCTCGCCGGCGACCGCATGGTTCCCGCGCTGTTGATCCCCGGCAAACTCGCCCGCGAAGCCGCCTGCAAGGCCATCGCCGACGATGTGGGCGTGCAACTGCTCGCGAAGTTCGGCCCGGAGAAAATCACCGAGTTCGTGGTCAAGGACGCGTTCTATTTCATCCAGAAGGAAGGCGTTCGCAGCCTCGTGCTCGACAGCAAGAAACGGCTCGACGGCCGCGGCTTCGCCGACATCCGGCCGATCAGCGGCGAAGTCGGCCTGCTCCCGCGCGCGCACGGCTCGGCGATTTTCTGCCGGGGCGAAACCCAGGCGGTCACGCTCGTCACGCTCGGCACGACGGAGGACTCGCAAGAGTTCGACGCCTACACCGGCGGCCAGACCAAAAAGCAGATCATGCTGCACTACAACTTCCCGAATTTCTCCGTCGGCGAAACCGGCCGCATCAGCGGTCCCGGCCGGCGTGAAATCGGCCACGGCGCGCTCGCGGAACGCTCGATCAAGCCCGCCGTGCCGCTCAAGGAATTCCCCTACGCCGTCCGCATCACCAGCGAAATCATGGAGTCCAACGGCTCCACCTCGATGGCCTCCGTCTGCGGCGCGACTCTCGCGCTCATGGACGCCGGCGTGCCCGTGACCAGGCCCGTCGCCGGCATCAGCGTCGGCATCTGCACCGATCACGACGACAAGGATGTCATCACGCGCTACGAACTCCTCACCGACATCATCGGCTGGGAAGACGCCTTCTGCGACATGGACTGCAAGATCGCCGGCACGAGCAAGGGCATCACCGGCTTCCAGCTTGACCTCAAGCTCCGCGGCCTCCCGCAGGCGATCATGGATCAGACCGTCGAACGCGCCCGCGTCGCCCGTCTCTTCATCCTCGGTGAAATGGCGAAAATCATCGCCGCGCCGCGCTCGAACCTCAGCAAATACGCGCCCCGCATTGTCACCATCAAGATCGACCCCGAGAAGATCGGCGCGCTCATCGGCCCCGGCGGCAAGAACATCAAGCGCTTGGTCGAAGAGTCCGGCTGCGAGATCAACATCGACGACGATGGCACGGTGAACATCTACTCCGTGTCGGAAGCCGGCATGGAAATCGCCCGCCAGGCCATCACCGGCATGACGGCCGAGGCCGAGATCAACAAGATCTACAAAGGCAAGGTTGTCACCATCAAGGAATTCGGCGCGTTCGTGGAATTCCTCCCCGGCAAGGACGGCCTCGTTCACATCAGCGAGCTTTCCAACAAGCGCGTCAACAACACCGAAGACGTGGTCAAACTCGGCGACGAGATCTACGTCAAGTGCCTCGGCGTGGACGAGAAGGGCCGCGTGCGGCTCTCCCGCAAGGCCGCGATGGAAGACCGCGGCGAGGAAGTCGGCACACCGTCCGGCGGTGCTCCCGAGCGCTCCGAACGGCTCGAACGTCCCGAGCCGTCCGAACGCCCCGAGCGCTCCGGCCGTTCCGAGCGTCCCGAACGCGGCGAGCGCGGCGGCCGCCCCGAGCGTGGTGGTGACCGTGGCGAAAGCCGTGGCCCCCGTCGTGGTGACGGCGCACCGAAGCCCGAGCCGACCGGCCCCGAGCCGGTGGTCAATCAGAACTACCGCGGCAAGGTCGTTTCCACGAAAGACTTCGGCGCGTTCGTCGAGTATCTGCCCGGCCGCGAAGGTCTCTGCCACGTCAGCGAACTGGCCAGCTTCCGCGTCAAACGCACCGAAGACATCGTCCGCGTCGGCGATGAAATCTGGGTGAAATATCTCGGCCTCGATGAAAAGGGCCGCGTCCGCCTCTCGCGCAAATCCGCGATGGAAGAGCGCGAAAAAGAAACCACTGGCGAAGCCACCCCGGCCGCCGCGCCCGCCGCTCCGGCGGCCCCGACTGAAGAGACGAAGTAAGCGTCCGGTCCTCATTTGCCAACCGGCGGACCTCGCAAGGGTCCGCCGGTTTTTTATTCCGCAGGCGTCCTTGCCTGCGAGTTCGGGCAGCGTCTCGCCGCGCGAGTTCAAGCGGCAGGAGCCGCGGGCTTTGGAGTGCGGTGACTTGTCACCGCTTTCCCGAGGCGACTTGTCGCCGTCGGACCACGGGACGCGTGAAGACGGAAGGGGGCGTTCATGGCTCGCGCCAGCGCCGGCGCGCCCGCGTGAGCGGAGCCGCACCTAAGTTCGACGGCGACCAGTCGCCTGCGCAAAAGCGGTGACGAGTCACCGCACTCCAAACTACTGACTCACCGCTCACTCCGTCGGTTTCGGCTTCGTCGGCCACAGCGGCGACTCGGTGCGGGCTTCGCGGAGCAGACGCGTGATTTTTTCGATGACGTCCGGGTGCGCGGCGGCGACGTCGGTTTCCTCGGCGGGGTCGCGGGCGAGGTTGAAGAGTTCAACCGGCTGGTTCGCACCCGTCCGCACGGCCTTCCAGTCCTCGAGCCGCAGGGCTTGTTGGAAACCGCCTTCGTGAAATTCCCAATAGAGAAATGGGTGCGGCGCGGCTTCTTTCCCACGCAGCGCGGGCAGCAGCGAGCGTCCGTCGAGACCCGCGGGCACGGGCTGGCGCGCGAGTTCGGAGGCCGTCGGGAGGAAGTCCCAGAGGGCGCAAACCCGGTCGTTCGTGCTCCCCGCCGCGATCTGTCCCGGCCAGCGGACGAGCAGCGGGACGCGCAATCGGCTGTCGTGCAGCGCGCGTTTGCCGCCGTCCGACTGCGGCCCGTGGTCGCTGCTGAAGAACACGACCGTGTTGGTGGCGAGCTGCAACTCGCCCAGTTTGTCGAGCACGCGGCCGACATCCTGATCGAGCCGCGCGATCAGAGCGGCGCGGTTTTTCGCAGCGGCGAGGCGCGCCGCTGACGCGTCGGACGCGTCAGACCCATCCGCCGGCACCGCCACGCCGTTAGTGGCGCGGCGCACGGGTTCGTGAGCGGCGTGCGGCAACGGGAAGGCGAGGTACAGAAAAAACGGCGTGAACTGGTTGAACTTATCCGGCTTGTTCAAACGCAGAAAATTCACGGCGGCATTGCTGAAAACATCCTGGACATAGGTCCCGCGCCCGCCGCCCCGGTTGGCGACAAACTCGAACTTGCCCATCACGCCGTGCGCCGCATCGCAGCGCCAGATAAACTCGGGAAAATAACTCTGCGCGTACCTCGCCTCGAGGAATCCGGCCCATTGATCAAAGCCCTTCCGCTCGGGCGTGCCCGGCGTGCCGCTCGGGCCGAGATCCCACAGGCCGATCGCGCCGGTTTTGTAACCGGCGTTTTTCAGCAACTCCGCCACCGTCAGATCGCGCGGCCGCAGCGCCGTGCCGGCGTCGCCGCGAATCCAGCCGTGCCCCGTGTGCAGGCCCGTCAGCAGCGCCGCGCGCGAAGGCGCGGACCCGCCACCGCCCGCGTAGCACTGCGTGAAGCGCATGCCCTCGGCCGCCATCCGGTCCAGCCGCGGCGTCGTGCCGCGCCCCGGTCCGTAGCAGCCGAGTTCGCCGTACCCAAGATCGTCGGCGAGGATGAAAACAATGTTCGGTCGCGTCGGCCCGGTGACCTTGGCGGGCGCTGGATTCGATGCCTGCTGTGCGTGCGCGAGCGAGCCACTCGCGATGAGCACGGCGAGGCCAACTCGCAGCGCGGGGAAAACAACGGTCCAGATTTCGGGCAACCGACGCATGGGCGAACTGTGGGGGCAAAGCGCAAAGCTTAAAGCTCAAAGCTCGCGGGAAGCCGCGACCGGGCGCGGCAAGTTGGGCACCGGGGAATCGGCGCCGCGGGAGAAACGCGGAACGTGCGACCGCGACTCCGCCGGTTCCTTGCGCCGATGGTTTCGCTTCATTGGCCGGATGAATTGTTTCGCTGGCAGGGTCGGAGGTTTTGCTTGTCGGGCGCGGCGGGTTGCCCGTGCACTCCCCAGCGTGTTGAAGGATTACAGCGCGGAAGGGTTCTTCGATGAGATGGTCGCCGAGACCGGCAAGGTCCGGCGGCATTACCAGAAATTTGCCCAGCGGTTCAATGCGATCGGGCCGGAAGAATTCGAGCACCGGCGCCAGGCCGTGGACCTCGCGTTCTTGCGCCAGGGCGTCACGTTCAATGTCTATGGCGACTCGAAGGGGGCGGAGCGGATTTTCCCGTTCGACCTGGTGCCGCGCATCATTCCGGCCACGGAATGGGAGCTGATCGAGGCGGGCTTGGTGCAGCGCATCACGGCGCTGAATCTGTTTCTCCACGATATTTATCACGAGCAGCGCATCGTGAAGGACGGCGTGATCCCGGAGTTTTACATCCTTTCGGCGAAACATTTCCGCCGCGAGTTCATCGGCTTCCGCGTACCGAAGGACATCTACATTCACATCTGCGGCACGGATTTGATCCGCGGGGCGGATGGAAAATACATGGTGCTCGAGGACAATGGACGCACGCCGTCGGGCGTGTCCTACGTGCTCGAAAACCGCCGCGCGATGAAGCGCACCTTCCCCTCGATGTTCGAGGCCGTCGGCGTGCGGCCGGTGGACAACTATCCCGCCGAACTGCTGAAGATGCTCAACTACATCGCGCCCGCCGGCGTGGCCGATCCGACAGTGGTGCTGCTCACGCCGGGGGCGAACAACAGCGCCTATTTCGAGCACACCTATCTCGCGCGGCAGATGGGCATCACGATCGTGGAAGGCCGCGACCTGCTGGTGCGGGACGCGCGCGTGTTCATGCGCACGACCAAGGGCGTGCAGCCGGTGCATGTCATCTACCGCCGCATCGACGATGATTTCCTCGATCCCACGGTGTTCCGCCGCGACTCGGTGCTCGGCGTGCCGGGCCTCGTGAACGCCTATCGCGCGGGGAATGTCTCGCTGGCCAACTCGATCGGCACGGGCATCGCCGACGACAAGGTGATGTATTATTTCGTGCCGAAGATGATCAAATACTACCTCGATCAGGACCCGATCATCGACAACGTCCCGACCTATCTCGCGTCCGAGGACGCCGACAAAAAATACATCCTCGCCAACCTCGACAAGCTCGTGGTGAAGGCAGCCAACGAATCCGGCGGCTACGGCATGTTGATGGGGCCGATGGCGAGCCAGGAGGAGATCGCCGAGTTCCGCGTGCGTGTCGAGGCGGACCCGCGCAACTACATCGCGCAGCCGATGATCAACCTCTCGCGGCATCCGACCTATTGCGACGGGAAGTTCGAGGGGCGGCACATTGACCTGCGGCCGTTCATCCTCTACGGCGAGAAAACGGTGATCGTGCCCGGCGGCCTGACGCGCGTGGCGTTGCGCAAGGGATCGCTCGTGGTGAACTCCTCGCAGGGCGGCGGCAGCAAGGACACCTGGGTGTTGTTCTCCGATAAATAAAGGCCAGCCATGCTATCCCGCGTCGCCAATTCCCTCTACTGGATGAGCCGCTACATCGAGCGCGCCGAGAACATCGCGCGCATCGTTGATGTGAACCTCCAGCTCCTGCTCGACTACCGCAGCCTTGATGACAAGGGCCTCGCGGCCTACTGGGTGCCGATCGTCCAGACCACCGGCGACGAGGAGCTGTTCTTCAAGCTGTATCCCGAGGCCAACGGCCAGACCGTCACGGAATTTCTCGTCTTCCGGCCGGACAACACCAACTCGATCATCTCGTCCATCGCCCTTGCCCGCGAGAGTGCCCGCATGGTGCGCGACCAGATAACCATCGAGATGTGGGAGGAACTGAACCGCCTCTTTCTCTTCATCAACTCCGACGGCGCGCGCCAGATGTGGAGCGAGAGTCCCTACGAATTTTTTCAGGAAATCAAAGCCAGCTCGTTGCATCTCCAGGGCCTGACCGACGCGACGGTCGTGCATAACGAGGGCTGGCAGTTCATGCAGGTCGGCAAATATCTCGAACGCGCCGACAAGACCACGCGCATCCTGGATGTCCGCCACGCGACCGTGCCGGCGCGCCGCAGTGCGCCCAAGGCCGTCAGCCAGACCGAGGCGTTGGAATGGGCGTCGATCCTCCGCTCGTGCAGCGCGTGGGATGCGTACAAGGCCCTGCATTCGGCGGAAGTCGATCCGCAGCGCGTGGCGGAATTTCTCCTGTTCTCGGATGATTTTCCGCGCTCGGTGAAATTCAGCATCACGCAGATGGACCGGGCGTTGCGCGCGATCAGCGGCGCGCCGGACGGGCGCTTCCGCAACGATCCCGAGCGGCTGTCCGGGCGGCTGCTGGCGGAGTTTCAGTTCGGCACCATCGCGGAAGTTTTCGAGCAGGGCATCCATGACTACCTCGATGTCGTGCAGCAGAAGCTCAACAAAATCGGCGACGCGGTGTTCGGCTCGTACACCTTCCAGCCGTTCACGAGCATCGACGAGGAAATCCAACAGCAGCAACAACAGCAACAGCAACAGTTGTTGCTCCCGCGTTGAGCCGCCAGCCGGTCAGCATCCATGCCCCCGGCCCGTCACCTCGCAGCACGGTAAACTCGGCCCTGCGGCTCCCGCGCCCACCGCGCCCGGGCACTCGGTCCTAAGCACATCTCACTATGTCCATCCACGTCGCCCTCCACCATCGCACTCACTACAAGTACGACCGGCTCGTCACGCTCGGCCCGCAGGTCGTGCGGCTGCGGCCCGCGCCGCATTCGCGCACGCGCATCCTGAGCTATTCGCTGCGCGTGCGGCCGGAGAAACACTTCATCAACTGGCAGCAGGACCCGCAGTCCAACTACCTCGCGCGCCTCGTGTTTCCCGAAGCCACGCGCGAATTCCTCGTCGAGGTGGACCTCGTCGCGGAAATGTCCGTGCTCAACCCGTTTGATTATTTCCTCGAAACCGCCGCGCAACATTTCCCCTTCCAATACGACCCGGCGTTGAAACACGAACTCGAACCCTTCCGCCATCGCTGCGCCCTCACGCCGAAATTCGCCGCCCTCCTCGCCACCGTGAAACGCGACGACATCGGCCATCCCCACGCCGCGCTCATCGACGGCCACCCGCTCCCCGTCACCCTCGGCGAACAGGGCGGCGACCCGCATCGCCACGGCATTTTGCCCGCAGTGAATCAACTCGCCGCTGCAACCGCCGCGCCCGCCACGCCCGCGACCGAGAAGCGCCCGCACACCAACGATTTCATCGTCAACGTCAACCGCCGCATCAACCAGGCGGTGAAATACATCATCCGCCTCGAACCCGGCGTGCAGACGCCCGAGGAGACGCTCGAAAAAGGCACCGGCTCGTGCCGCGATTCGGCGTGGTTGTTGTGTCAAATCCTGCGCCATTGCGGCCTCGCGACGCGCTTTGTCAGCGGCTACCTCATCCAGCTCACCGCCGACGTGAAGTCCCTCGACGGCCCCAGCGGGACGGAAAAAGATTTCACCGACCTCCACGCGTGGTGCGAAATTTACCTGCCCGGCGCCGGCTGGATCGGCCTCGATCCGACCAGCGGCCTCCTGGCCGGCGAAGGCCACATCCCGCTCGCCTGCGCGCCCGATCCCAGCAGCGCTGCGCCCATCACCGGCGGCGTGGACGAATGCGAATGCGAGTTCTCCTTCGCCATGAACGTCACGCGCATCCACGAATCCCCGCGCGTCACCAAGCCCTACACCGACGAGCAATGGCAGGCCATCGAAGCCCTCGGCCATCAGGTCGATGCCGATCTCGTGAAGCACGACGTCCGCCTCACGATGGGTGGCGAGCCGACCTTCGTTTCCCTCGACGACCCCGACGGCGCGGAGTGGAACACCGCGGCGCTCGGGCCGAACAAACGCCGTCTCGCCGACGAACTGATCCGTCGTCTCCAGCGCCGCTGGGCGCCCGGCGCACTGCTGCATTACGGCCAGGGCAAATGGTATCCGGGCGAACAACTCCCGCGCTGGGCCTTCGCCTGCTACTGGCGCAAGGACGGCGTGCCCATCTGGGAAAACCCCGCGCTGCTCGCCGATGAAAAGAAACGGTACGCGTTCACCGCCATTGACGCGGTGAAGTTCATGGACGGCATCGCCGGGCGGCTCGGCCTCGACGGCCGCTGGATCATGCCCGGTTACGAAGACGCCTTTTACTACCTGTGGAAAGAGCGCCGCCTGCCCGTCAACGTCGATCCGCTCAAATCCAATCTCCGCGACAAACCGGAACGCGACCGGCTCGCGCGCATCTTCGAGCAGGGCCTCGAACAGGTGGTCGGCTACGTCGTGCCGCTCCAACGCCGCGTGGTGAAAGGGCAGCGCAAATGGGCCTCCGGTCCGTGGTATGTGCGCGACGAACGCCTCTTCCTGCTGCCCGGCGATTCACCGATGGGCTTCCGGCTCCCGCTGGATTCGCTGCCGTGGGTCACCGAGTCCGACTATCCCTACATTCACGAAACCGATCCCACGGTCCCGCGCGCGGCGCTGCCGCAACGCGGCGTCTTCCGCGAAGCCTATCGCAGCGGCGCGGTGGAACGCGGCCGGATCGTCGAGCAAACCCTCGGCTCCGGCGTGCCTGCGGGCGCGGGTGCCTCGGCGGGAGCGAGCGCCGGCACGGGCGCAGGCGCAAGCGGCGAGCCGGATTGGAACCGCTTTCCGCAAGCCGGCGAATCCGCGGGCTGGATCGGCCGCACCGCGCTCTGCGTCGAGCCGCGCGGCGGACGCTTGCACGTTTTCATGCCGCCGCTGGAAACCCTCGAGGACTACCTCGAACTCGTCGCCGTGATCGAAGACACCGCCACGGAATTGCAGATGCCCGTCATCGTTGAGGGCTATCCGCCGCCGCACGATCCGCGCCTCAACGTGCTCAAGGTCACGCCCGATCCCGGCGTCATCGAGGTCAACCTCCATCCGTCGGCGAACTGGGCCGAACTCGTCGAGCGCACCACCGTTTTGTACGAGGAAGCGCGGCTGACCCGGCTCTCGACCGAGAAGTTCATGATCGACGGCCGCCACACCGGCACCGGCGGCGGCAACCACATCATCGTCGGCAGCGCGACGCCCACGGACAGCCCGCTGCTGCGCCGTCCCGACCTCGTGCGCAGCCTCGTGAGCTACTGGCAGAATCACCCGTCGCTCTCGTTTCTCTTCAGCGGCCTGTTCATCGGGCCGACCAGCCAAAGCCCGCGCGTGGACGAGGCGCGCAACGACGCGCTCTACGAACTCGAGGTCGCCTTCCGCCAGTTGCCCGAGCGCGGTTCCGTGCCGCCGTGGCTGGTGGACCGCCTCTTCCGCCATCTGCTCGTCGATGCCACCGGCAACACGCATCGCGCCGAGTTCAGCATCGACAAGCTCTACTCACCCGAGGGCGGCAGCGGCCGGCTGGGCCTGCTCGAAATGCGCGCCTTCGAAATGCCGCCGCACTCGCGCATGAGCCTCACGCAACATCTGCTCCTGCGCGCGCTCGTTTGCCGCTTCTGGCGCCAGCCCTACACGCAGCCGCTCGTGCGCTGGGGCACGCAGATTCACGACCGCTGGATGCTCCCGCATTTCATCTGGCAGGATCTCGAGGACGTCGTCCGCGATTTGCAGGACGCCGGCTACCCGCTCCAGGCCGCGTGGTTCGCACCGCATTTCGAGTTTCGCTTTCCCTTCGCCGGCGATCAGGACGCGCGCGGGCTGCATCTGGAAATCCGCCACGCCCTCGAACCCTGGCACGTCCTCGGCGAAGAGGCCGGCCCCGGCGGCGCGGTGCGCTACGTCGATTCGTCGGTCGAACGCGTGCAGCTCAAAGTGCAGGGCGCGACTGATCCGCGCCACGTCATCACCGTCAACGGCCGGCCCATCCCGCTGCATCCCACGGGCACCCACGGCGAATTCGTCGCGGGCATCCGCTATCGCGCGTGGCAGCCGCCTTCGTGCCTGCACCCGACCATCGGCGTCCACACGCCGCTCGTGTTCGATGTCGTGGACACCTGGAACGACCGCTCGCTCGGCGGCTGCTCGTATCACGTCATGCACCCCGGCGGCCGCAGCTACGCGACGTTTCCGATCAACTCCTACGAAGCCGAAAGCCGGCGACTCAACCGCTTCTTCCGGCTCGGGCATACGCCGGGAAAAATCACCACTCCGCGGCCCGTGCCGAACCCCGAGTTCCCGTTCACCTTTGATCTGCGCAATGCGTGAGCCTGGCCGAAACGCCGAAAGGCGAAGGGGAGCGCACGCGGCCCGCGTGCCGGTTTGGGCGGCCCGCCCAAACCGCCGTTCCCCAGTCTGCCTTCTCGACAGCGAGGAAAGGTTAGTGGGACGAAGTTTTCGGCGAGCCGCCGGAAACTGCACGCCAGCGGCGTGCGCTCCCCGCGCCGCGCGCGTCGCCCCCGGCGCGCGACCGGTCCCCGGTCGCAGCAGCCACACACACGCGGACGTGCTCCGGATTTTCCAGCGTCACCTCCGCCTTGTAGCCACTGCGGGCGGGGACCGCCCGCGCTCCCCTCGCTTTATCCACCTCCCACGTTCACCCCTCGCCGCGCGTTGCCGATCATGTTTAAGTGCCCCTGACGCATGAGCGAAGCCACCGCCAAACGCAAACCCAGTCCGCCCGCCCAGCTCCTCGAGAGCTACCGGGCGCTCGACGGCGTTTTCGATGAGGTGCTTGACGCCGACGGCCAACCCCGCGCGCATTACGCCGCCGTGCTCGGCGAACTCGAAACCCTCGGCGTCGCGGAACTGAAACGCCGCTGGGACACCGCCGGCCGCTACGTCCACGAGCAGGGCATCACCTACAACATCTACGGCGACGCCCGCGGCATGGAGCGCCCGTGGCTGCTCGACCCGCTGCCCTTCGTCATCTCCGCCGCGGACTGGCGCACGCTCGAGACCGCGCTGATCCAGCGCGCGACGTTGATCGACCACATCCTCGCCGATTGCTACGGCCCGCAGGAATTGCTCCGCACCGGCCGCCTGCCGCCCGCGCTGATTTTCGCGCAGGCCGATTTCCTCCGCCCCTGTCACGGCGTGAAAGTGGCGCACGACCGCCATCTGCACCTCTACGCCGCCGACCTCGCACGCTCGCCCGACGGCCGCTGGTGGGTCACGTCCGACCGCACACAAATCCCCACCGGCTCCGGCTACGCGCTGGCCAACCGCCTCGTCACCTCGCGCATTCTCCCCGAGCCGTTTCGCGATTGTCATGTCCACCGGCTCGCCGGTTTTTTCCGCGAGATGCAGGCCTCGCTGGCGCAACTGGCGTCGCGGCGCACCGACAATCCGCGCGTCGTGCTGCTCACGCCCGGTCCGTTCAACGAAACCTATTTCGAGCAGGCCTACCTCGCACGCTACCTCGGCTACACGCTGGTCGAAGGCCAGGACCTCACCGTGCGCGACGACCGCGTTTGTCTGAAAACGCTGAGCGGCCTCGAGCCTGTCGATGTCATCCTGCGCCGCGTCGATGATGAATTCTGCGACCCGCTCGAACTGCGCAACGACTCGATGCTCGGCGTGCCCGGCCTGGTCGAGGCGCTGCGCGCGGGCAACGTCGCCGTGGCCAATCCGCCCGGCAGCTCGCTGCTGCAAAGCCCCGCGTTCATGGCCTTTCTCCCCGGCCTGTGCCGGCATCTGCTCGGCGAGGAACTCAAGCTGCCGTCGGTCGCGACGTGGTGGTGCGGACAAAAAAACGCCGCAGCCTATGTGCGCGAACATCTCGAAAAACTGTTCGTGAAACCGGCCTTCCGTCCGCGCACGGGCGGCATGAAGGCGGGCGAACCGATGAAGCCCGAAGAGCTGGAAGCATTGCAGCGCCGCCTCGCGTTTCAGCCGCATCTCTTCGTCGGCCAGGAGCGCGTGAAGCTCGCGACCGCGCCCGTGTGGGACGGCGCGGCGGGCTTGGTGGCGCGGCCCGTCGGCCTGCGCGTGTATCTCGTCGCCACCGCCGACGGCTACCGCGTGATGCCCGGCGGTCTCACGCGCGTGGCGCCGGACGAAGACGGGCGTTTCCTCTCAATGCAAAAGGGCGGCGGCAGCAAGGACACCTGGGTCTTGAGCGAAGGCCCGGTGCCCGACGAGACGCTGCTGCAAACGCCCGAGCACCGCATCCAGTTGCACCGCGTCGGCAACAACCTCCCTAGCCGGCTGGCGGATAATTTTTTCTGGCTCGGCCGTTACGCCGAGCGCGCCGACGCCTCGGCGCGGCTGCTGCGCAGCGCGCTGCTGCGCTTCAATCCCGAGCGCACCGGCGGCGCGTTTCCCGTGCTCGAACCGATCCTGCGCACGCTGGAATTGCAGGGCCAGATTGCGCTCGACGCGCGGCGTCTGGAACTGCGCGGCAACCCCGAGGCGCTCGAGGCCGAACTGCTCGCCGCCATTTTCGATCCATCGCGCGCGACCAGCCTGCACCGCGACACCGAGCAGTTGCAGCGCCTCGCGATGCTCGTGCGCGACCGCACTTCCAACGATCTTTGGCGCGTGCTCGGCCGCCTGCACGATCTCCTCGGCCGCCCGACCACCAGCCTCGTCGTGCTCGCGGGCGACGCCGCCGCGCTGCTGAATCAGGTGTTGCTCGACCTCGCCGCCTTCCGCGGGCTGGCGATGGAAAACATGACCCGCGCCCAAGGCTGGCGCTTTCTCGACATGGGCTGCCGCATCGAGCGCGCGATCTACCTCTGCTCCTTCCTCGACTGCGCGCTGCGCTCCGCCGAGGCCGACAACCCCAGCCTGCTCGAGGCCGTCCTCGAGGTCGCCGACAGCACGCTCACCTATCGCTCGCGCTACAGCCTCCTGCCGCACATCGCGGCGGTGTACGACCTGGTGATGCTGGACGAAACCAACCCGCGCTCGCTGCTGTTTCAGTTGCAACATCTCGCGCGGCACTTCGACGAACTCCCGCTGGAAAAACAGCGCGCCCTGCCGAGTCCCGGCCAGCGGATTCTCCTCGAATGCGTCACGCGTCTGCGCCTCATGGACCCGCTCGGGCTGGCTGGGTTGCAGCGCAACTGGCATCTCGGCGAAGTCGCCCGCGTGCTCCAGCACCTCGGCCGCGAGCTGCCCAAACTCTCCGACGCGATCGCCGTGAGCTACTTCGCCCACGCGGCGATCTCCCGCACCGGCACCGCCGCCCAGCCATGAACTACCGCGTCGTCCATCGCACCGTTTACGACTACGCCCAGCCCGTGGCGGTCTCGCACCACGCCGCCCGCGTGAAGCCGCGCAGCACGGCGACGCAGGAGCGCAAGGACTTCGACCTGCGCATCGTGCCTGAGCCGGGCGTGCGGAAAATGCGCACGGATTATTTCGGCAACCGCGTGTGTTTCTTCAGCATCCAGGGCCTGCACACGCGGCTCGAAATCGTCGCCACCAGCCATGTCGTTGTGAACGAGGTCACGCCCGTCACGCCCGGCCTGTCGATGCCGTGGGAGGCCGCGGCGGAATTGTTCCGCGATCCCGTGGCGGTGGAATTGATCGAGCCGTACCAGTTCGTCGCTGATTCGCCGATGGTGCGCGCGCTGCCGGACCTGGCGGATTACGCGCGCGAAAGTTTTCCCGCCGGAACTCCGCTGCTCGCCGGCGTCCTCGCCTTGAACCGCCGCATCCATGAGGACTTCCGCTTCGATCCCGTGGCGACCACCATCGCCACGCCGCTCGAGGAGGTGCTGAAAAAACGGCGCGGCGTGTGTCAGGACTTCGCGCATCTCGGCGCGGCAATGCTGCGTTCGCTCGGCCTGCCCGCGCGCTACGTCAGCGGCTACCTCCGCACCCGCCCGCCCGCCGGCAAGCCCCGGCTCGTCGGCGCGGACGCCTCGCACGCGTGGTTCGCCGTCTATTGCCCGAATCACGGCTGGGTGGATTTCGATCCGACCAACGACGTGCTCGTCGGCCCCGAACACATCACCGTGGCCTACGGGCGCGACTTCAGCGATGTCAGCCCCGTGAGCGGCATCATCACCGGCGGCGGACGGCACACGGTGAAGGTTGGGGTGGATGTGGAGCCGCTGTAGTGGGAGGCAACGTCATGGAACGCGCCGCCATACGGAAAAAGCTCAAAGCTCAATGCTCAAAGCTCAAGGGAAGGGCCAAGGGCCAAGCACCACGGGGCGGAGCGGGGGGCGTGGGATTTGGAACTTCGTCCGGGCGATCGGAACAGCCCTCACCTTCTGGAAACTTTTGCGCACTCCGCCTGCCTCCCCTCCAGCGTTGTCCCGCGAGACGCTTGGAGTTCCTGATTCGTAAACACTGCAAGCCGGTGGAGATTAGCGAGGCGCACATTCCGGACATTTCACGCGGCTCCGCGGCTGGTTCCTTTCCCCTCTCATTAGCACCCGGCTTCAGCCGGGTGTTGCCGGGGCGAGGTCGGGAAAACCGTTTTAACGGTTTTTCCCGCGGTGTGCGGAAAACCGCTGAAGCGGTTGTGAATCGCTCTGTCGCCAACACCCGGCTGAAGCCGGGTGCTAATGAGAGGGGAGCATCCGCGCCCACGCCGCCGTTATTCCCCCGCCGTCAAAGCTCCGCTGTGGAGCTTGGTCCTGCTTGTTCCTTGGCCCTTCCCTTGAGCTTTGAGCTTTATCCTTGGAGCTTTCCCCCGTCCCCGCGATGAAACTCCAAGTCTTCCACCGCACGGTTTACCAATACGCCACGCCCGTGCGCGACAGCTTCAACGAGACGCGCCTCCAGCCCATCTCGACCGACGGCCAGATGTGTCTCTCCTTCCTGCTGAAAGTCCTGCCCGCCGCGCGCCTCTCGCACTACTTCGATTTCTACGGCAACTACGTTCACTACTTTGAAGTCAACGAACCGCACGGCACCCTGACCGTCGATGCCACCTCCGTGGTCGTGACCAGTGCCACGTCGCTGGCGCTCGACGCCGTCACGGTGCCGCTCGCGCGCCTGCCCGCCTGCCTGCGCCAGGAACGCTGCTACGATTTCCTCCAGTCCGGTCACTACGTCGAAGTCTCGCCGGAAGTCTGGCGGCTCGCGCTGGATGTCTGCGCCGGCCAGGACGACGTCTGGCAATGCGCCGTCGGCATCATGCGCCACATCCATCAAAACTTCGCGTATGTGCCCAACTCCACCCACGTCCATACGCACATGAACGAAGTCCTGCGCGACCGCCGCGGCGTCTGCCAGGACTTCGTGCATGTGATGCTCGGCATGTGTCGCGCCGTGAAAATCCCCGCGCGCTACGTCAGCGGCTACCTCTACAACGGCCCCGCCGACCAGCTCACCGGCGCGCAAGCCTCCCACGCGTGGTGCGAGGTCTATGTCCCCGACCACGGCTGGCGTGCGCTCGATCCCACCAACAACCAACCCGCCGACGAACGCTACGTCCGCGTCGCCACCGGCCGCGACTACGCCGACGTGCCCCTCATCCGCGGCACCTTCAAAGGCGGCAAAGTCACGAGCCTCAATGTCGAGGTGCAGGTGACGAAGGTGGAGTAGGGTTTGCCGACGTGTGATGCGCGATGCGTGATCGGTGATCCGTAATTCGCAATTCGAAATTCATAATTCGTAATTCCAAATTCCCCCGCCATGCCCGCCTACACTCCCGCCCCCATCGACACTTCGCGCGTCGTGCTGCCCGCGGACCTCATCGACCTCACCGAGCGCCTCGCCGAGAACACGCACGAACTCTGGTCCCAACAACGCCTCGCCGACGGCTGGACCCCCGGACCCACCCGCGACGACGCCGCCCGCCAACACCCCTGCCTCGTCCCCTACTCCGAGTTGCCCGAATCCGAAAAAGAATACGACCGCCGCACCGCCCTGGGCACCCTGAAACTGATCCTCGCCCTCGGCTACCGCATCGAGAAACCGCGGTGAGCAGGTTCTTGGAACACTCAGGGCGTTCGGATTTTGCGGAGCAAAGACATGGGGCCGGGTCTCACCGAATTCAATCTCCCAATCACTGCGGGGATAATTCACCGAAATATTTTCACCCGGAATCCGCCTGACAAGCCGCCCCAGAACCCCGCACGCTCGCGCCCATGAAACGTCGCGACTTCTTGAAATCCTCCCTCGCCCTCACCACCGTGGCGGCCGTGAACACCACGCCCTCCGCCTCCGCCGCTGATCCGTCGCCGGCCCGCGCCCGCGAGTTTTACGAACTCCGCCAGTACCGCCTGCGCCGCGGCCCGATGGGCGCGCGCTTCGATGAGTTCTTCCGCGACGTGGCCGTGCCCGCGTGGAACCGCGCCGGGGTCACGCCGGTCGGCGTCTTCGATGTGGCGGTCGGCGCGGACATGCCCGCGAAATACGTGCTGCTGCCCTACGCGTCGCTCGACGCCATGACGGCGGCGCAGGCGAAATTCGCGGCCGACCCCGCCGTGCGCGACGCGGCGTTCACGAACCTGCCCGCTACCGATCCCGCCTACGTGCGCAAGGAAAGCTCGTTGATGATCGCGTTCCCGAGCCTCCCGCGTCTCGAACTCCCGGCGCAGACCGCGACGAAGCAGCCGCGCATTTTCGAGCTGCGCACCTACGAGTCGCACAGCAAGGCGGCGAACGTGAAAAAGGTCGGCATGTTCGACAACGGCGAGATCGCCATCTTCCGCCGCACGGGGCTGACGCCGGTGTTCTTCGGCGAAACGCTCGTCGGCCCACGCCTGCCGAATCTGATCTATCTCCTCACCTTCCCCGACATGGCCGCGCGCGAGAAAAGCTGGGACACCTTCCGCGCCGATCCCGAATGGAAGCAGCTCAGCGCCACGCCCGGTCTGACCGATCCCGAGATCGTCACCAACATCAGCAACGTCGTGCTCAAGCCCACGGCGTATTCGCAGATTTGACCGCGCGCCGACCACTCACAAAACGGCCGCTGGGCTGAACCCGGCGACCGCGATCGCCGAGGGGGAAACTGATTTCAAACCACTAACCGGCACCAATGAAAACCACCGGAGGCCGCGCGCCGAAAGTGACCGCTGAAATTCCTTCCGATAAGTGCCGGTTAGTGTCGGTTAGTGGTTTGAGAGTCTTAGCCGTAACTATTCCGTCCAGCCGATTCTTTTGGACCACAGAGACACGATGAACACAGAGAAAACCAAGGACTCGCTGGTCGAACGTCGGTCACTGATTGGTGACTTCCCGAAGCTGACGCCGTTCCCCGTCCTTCTCTGTGTTCATCGTGTCTCTGTGGTCATTTGTCCCGTTTCAACTGACGAAAAACGGCTTCATGGCGCAGCCGCCGTTTCGAGAATGAAATCTCCCCGCCCCATTTTTGCGCCTCTTTGCGTTCTTTGCGGCCATTCCACCCGCCGGTTTTAGGAGCGCCCGCCGTCATGCCCAAACCCAACTGCATCGAACTGACCGGCCACGCGCGCATTCCGATTCTCTACGAGGACCGCTCCGTCCTCGCGATCGACAAGCCCGCTGGCTGGATGCTCGTCCCGTTCACCTGGCAACGCACCGACCGCAATCTCCAGGCCGCGATCACGTCGTCCATCGGCGCGGGGCATTTTTGGGCGCGCTCGCGGATGCTCCGTTTTCTAAAGCACATCCACCGGCTCGATGCGGACACCACGGGCATTCTCCTTTTCGCCAAAAGTCCCGGTGCGCTCCACTCCATCGCCGATTTGTTCGAGGGCCGGCGCATGGAAAAAATCTATCTCGCCGTCACCCGTCACGCGCCGCCGGAGACCGCGTGGACCTGCCGCCTCGCGCTCGGTCCCGACCCAAACCAAATTGGCCGCGTGCGCGCCGACCGTCACGGCAAGGAGGCGGAGACGGACTTCCGCGTGCTCGCCAGCGCGGGCGACAAACACCTGATCGAGGCACGTCCGCACACGGGCCGGACGCATCAGATTCGCGTGCATCTGGCCGCCGCGGGCTGTCCGATTGTCGGGGATGATCTGTACGGCGAAGGCGGGCGCGAGCCGCTGGGCTTGCGCGCCGTGGGCCTCGCGTATCGCGACCCGTTCACGCACACCGAAGTCGGCATCCGCGCCGCTTGCGATCCATTTCTCGAGGCGCACGGTTTTGCGGCGGGAGGTTACCGGCTTGCGTTCCAGTCGATCCGCCCGCGGACACCCCGGCCGCCGCCGCATGGGGCAGGAGGAGTTGGTAAAATTGGGCAATCGCCTTCCCGCCCCTCGTCCCGGAGGGACTCCGCAGAAGATTAGCCGGGGGCCAGTCCGCCCCAGCGGACGCAGCCCCCGGTTACCGCGCCAGAAAAATTTCCCTGCCCCAGCGGGGCATCGAAGAAATCGGGCGCGACGGGGACTGACTGACACCGCTGCCCGAATGCAGAGTATCGGAACGAGACCCCTAGGTGACGGCTCGCCCGGCATGCCACTCATTCCAAGAAGGGGGAATCTTCGATGCCCCGCTGGGGCAGCGTCTTTTCCATCGCGGCAAAACCGGGGGCTGCGTCCGCTGACGCTGCCTTGCCTCCGGCTAATCTCCGAGGGCGTCCCTCCGGGACGAAACCCCCATCGCAGCGCTCATCTTGCTCGACGCCCCGCCGATTTGGAAATCGGCGACACAGCAGGTTTGGAAACCTGCGCTACACTGGGTTCGCGCTCAGTGCGCCCCCGGCGTGTGTTCCTGGATGTACTCCTGCTTCAGCCCCAGCTTCTCCGGCGCGTGGAGCACGAGCATTTTCATGCGGATGTCCGGCGGCACGGCGGCGGCGGTGAGCTTGGAGACGATGATCATCAGGCCGATCGCAACGGGCACGGTCCAGATGGCGGGCTGTTCGCAGAGGATGCGCACGAGGGGATGCGCGGCCCAGAAATCGTTCAGGTTGATCCATTTCAAATCGCTGAAGCTGGTGAGCGAAATGCCGCCCAGCGCCAGCAGCCCCCCGGTCAACATGCCCGTGGCCGCGCCGCGCATCGTCATGCCGCGCCACCAGACACTCATGAAGAGCAGCGGAAAATAACTAGCGGCCGCGATGGCGAAGGCCTGGCCGACCATGAAGTTGATCTGCAACTGCTCGACCTGCATTCCGAGGATCACTGACACCGTGCCCACGAGCACCGCGCACCATTTGAACATCCGCATTCGTTCTCCCGGCGTGCTCTTCGGGTTGAGGATGCGCCCATAGACATCGTGTGCCAGCGCGCCGGTCATCGACACCAGCAGGCCGCTAAAGGTGCTCATGAACGCCGCGAACGCGCCCGCGCAGGTGATGCCGCTGAGGATCGAGCCGAGCGTGCCGTATTTTTCATTCAGGATGCGTGGCAGCTCCAACACGATCTTGTCCGTACCCTTCGCGCCGATGCCGTTGTACAGGTCCGGCAGCAGGTTGCGTCCGAGCACGCCGAGCACCGGCGGGAACACGTAGAACACGCCGATGAGGATCATCACCCACATGGTCGTGCGCTTGGCGGCGACGCCGTCCGGGTTGGTGTAAAAGCGCACCAGAATATGAGGCAAGCCCGCGGTGCCGCAGACCAGCGCGATGATGAGCGAGTAGGTGTAGAGGAGCGAGTAGGGGCGGGATTCTTCGGCGGAAAGCTTGGCGGCCTTGGCGGCTTTGGTGGTGAGCGGGCCGAACGGGTTGAGCCAGGTTTCGTCCTTGGGGGCTTTGTCGGGAAGAGGGGAACGTCCAACGTTCAACTTTGAACTTTCAACGTTCGGAGGAGCGCCCAGCGCATTGGCAGCAGCCGGCGCGTTGGTTGAGAGCTGAACGTTCGGCGTTGAACGTTGAGCGTTCCCATTCAAATCCAACTGCTTCCCATATCCCCCATACACACTCATCAGCACAAACACCGGCACCGAGATCGCGAACATCTTCGCCCAATACTGGAACGCCTGCACCAGCGTGATGCCCTTCATTCCGCCCAGTGCGACGTTGAGCGTGATGACCGCGCCGACCAGCACCACGCCCGCCCAATACGGCAGGCCGGGGAAGATGTAGGCCAGCGTCGTCCCCGCGCCCTTCATCTGCGGCATCGTGTAGAAGAAGCCGATGAAAAGCACGAACACCACGGCGATTTTGCGGAACACCGGCGAGTCGAAACGACCCTCGGCAAAATCAGGAATCGTGTACGCGCCGAACCGCCGCAGCGGCCCCGCGATGAACAGCAGCAGGAACAAATACCCGCACGCGTAACACACCGGATACCACAGCGCGTCGTAGCCGCTCGACATCACCATGCCCGCCACGCCCATGAACGACGCGGCGCTGAGGTATTCGCCAGAGATGGCGCTGGCGTTCCAGCCCACGCTCACGCTGCGTCCGGCCACGAAAAAATCGCTCGCCGTCTTGGAGGATTTCGCCGAGCGAAAACCCATCCAGATCGTGACGATGACGGTGATGGAACTGAACGCGAGGATGTAGGGGTCGATGGTCATGAGCGGGAGGGTGCGTGGGGAAAGTCGAAGGGAGCGGAGGTTTTCAAGGGTTTTTCCCCGCGCCATTGGCCGCGCCGTTTCCGCGCGTCACCTCGGCCACCTCGGCATCCTCCAGCGCGATCGAGCGCTTGATGAACACATAGGCGATCACCCACACGAACGGGAAAAACAGCACCCCCACCACCAGCCAGGTCAGCGTGAACCCGCCGACCCGCGTCGCCATCAGCTCGGGCAGGAAATAATTCGCCAGCGGCAAACCCAGCAGCACCAGCAGGAACATCGCGGCGCACGCCACCGACAGCCGCAACTGCCGGCGCATCAGGCTGTGGAGGAATTCCTCACTGTGAATATCGGGCGGGCCGGCGGGCGGTTTGGACATGGGCGGCGGTTCTAACAAACGCCTCCCGGTGGGGCAACAGGCATTTCCGGCGCGGTGATGTGATGCGTGATACGTGAGCCGTGATTACGGGATCACACCGCACGAACCAGGCCGCACGCATCACGCATCACGCATCACGCACCACGCCTTCGCAAACCCGTGATTTGCCTTGGATTCCCCGCGCCCTCGCACCTATGCTTCGCGCGTTATGCCAGAGAAGAAACTGAACGACATTTCGCGTGCCCTGATCGAATTGTTCAACAAAGGGAACAGCGCGTTGAACACCGGAAACGTGGATTATGCGCTGACGATCTTGATGCAGATTTTGCAGAAGGAACCCGGCTACTACGAGTGCCGCGAAGCCCTCCGCGCCGCGCAGGCCCGCAAAGCCGGCCAGTCCTCGGGTATCTTCCGCAAGGTCATGGGTTCCGCCAGCGGCGCGGCCAATCTCGCCAAAGGCTCCATGGCCCTGCGCAAGGATCCGCTCGAGGCCATCGTCCTCGCCGAGCAGGTCCTCAACGGCGACTCCGACAACATCTCCGCCCACAAGCTCATCGCCGAAGCCGCCCTCGCCGCCGACCTCCCGAAGACCGCGCTCCTCTCGCTTGACCTGCTCAAGCGCACCAACGGCAAAGACAAGGCCATCAACATGCAGCTTGCCGAGACCCTGACGCGCCTCGGGCAGATGGATCGCGCCAACGGCATCTACAACGACATGCTGCGGCTCTTCCCCGGCGACCAGGAAGTGTCCCAGGCCTACAAGGATTTCTCCGCCCGCCGCACCCTCAAAGAAGGCGGCTACGAAAATCTCGCCGACGGCAAAGGCTCCTTCCGCGACATCCTCAAGGACAAAAACCAGTCCGCCTCCCTCGAACAGGAAGGCCGCCAGGTCAAGAGCGCCGAGGTCGCCACCAACCTGCTCGCCGAATACGAGGAGCGCCTGGCCAAGGAGCCGAAAAACTTCCGCCTCGCCCGCCAGATCGCCGAGCTGTACATCCAGAAAAAGGACTACGACAAGGCCCTCGAATATTTCCACTACGTCGTCCAGGCCAGCGGCATCTCCGATTCCTCCCTCGAAAAATCGATCACCGAGACCAACATCAAAAAGTTTGACCTGCGCCTCTCCCAGTTGGATCCCACGGCCCCGGACCTCGACGCGCAGAAGGCCAAGATCGAGGCCGAGAAGAGCGAGTTCATCCTCGCCGACTGCAAGCGCCGGTCCGAAAAATATCCGACCGACCTGAACATCAAGTTCGAGCTGGCCGTGCTCTACTTCCACGCCAACCGGCTGCAGGAGGCCACCAAGGAATTTCAACTCGCCCAGGCCAATCCCGTTCGCAAGCTGCAATGCCTGAATTACATCGGCCAGTGCTTCGCCCGGCGCGGCATGAACGACCTGGCCGCCCGCACCTTCCAGAACGCGATCAAGGAAAAAACCACCTTCGACGAGGAGAAGAAGGAGTTGGTGTACGGCCTCGCGTGCGTGCTCGAGAAAATGGGCAAAGCCGAGGAAGCCATCGACCAGTACAAGCAGATCTACGAGGTGGACATCGGCTACCAGAACGTCTCCGAAAAAATCGAGGCCTACTACAGCGGCCAGAGCCAGCCGCCCACGCCGTGATGTTCCGCGCGCCGTGGGGCTTTTTCATCCCGTTCACTCCGGTCGATTCGGCAACCACTCGATCTTAAAACCCTCCCCGCCGCGCCGCGCCCACAGCTCCCGCTCGGCCAGCTAATCCCATTTATGAAACCCTCCCTCCTCCTGCTCCTCGCCGCGCTCGGCCTCACCGCCCCGTCGCTCCGCGCCGCCGATCTCGTCGTCAAAGGCTTCTCGCTCGGCATGCCTGCGGCGAAGGCGCTCGAACTGCTCAACACCAATCATTTCAAGCTCCTCGGCGCGCCGAAGCTGAGCTTCGTCAGCACCAACGAACTCGCGGCGTTTGTGAAGGAAACCAGCGCGAAAATCACCGAGGAAAAACTCGGCCGCTACGGCGAACAATCGCGCGAAGTCGCTCTCGAAAAACACTACGCCGGACGCGACGGCATCAAGGGCAACGGCGTCCAGATTTTCCTCCAGGGCGGCAAGGTCACGAAGCTCGAGTTCACCCGCGACGCGGTGGACCGCCTGTTCGGTGCCAACGATCTAGATGGTGCGGAGTTCGCCGCCATGTTCTCCGAGGCCTATCAACTCCCCGAACTCAAGCCCTACGCGCCCAAATCCCTCGCCGGTGAAAAGGGCTGGAGCCGCAAGAGCCTCGACGGCTGGCATGTCCAGGTGACCGAAGGTAAACAGCTCACCATCAGCGCCGCCCCAAAAGCCGCGCAGCGCCGCTTCGACTGAGCCACGCGCGACAGCGCCCCTTGTAGGAGACGACGTGAGGAGACTCTAGCCTCCTTTAGCCCGACGACGACGCTCCCGCCGGAAGAGTTAGAGTCTCCTTACGTCGTCTCCTACAAACGCGGGGCAAGGGACCCGCCCACGCGCCGCGAACCAAAGCAAGGGCTCACCCAAACACCCTCTTCAAATACTCGATGCTCTTCGTCGCGATGACCTCCGGACCCTCGTCGAAAATAAAGACCTCGACCGAGACGTACCCCGTGTAGCTCACCTCTTTCAACGCCGCGGCGATGGGCCGGAAATCCACGTCGCCGAAACCCGGCCCTTTCAGGTTCTTATCGTTCGCGTGGAAATACGCGAAGTTCGGCCACGATTCCCGGATGATCTCCGGGATCGGCGTGCTCTCCGAGGACATCGCTTTCACATCCAGAATGATCCGGAAATTCGGCGAGTTCAGTTGTTTCACGAACCGAATCCCCTCCGCCGCCGTGTTGATGAAGTCCGTGTCCGACGGCCCCAGCGGCTCGAAACAAATCGTCACCCCGCGCTCCTCGCCGCGCTTCACGCCGTCGCGAAAGCCCGCCGTCGCCCACTCCCACGCCTGCTGATACGACACGCCCGGCAGCAGATTCCGCTGCTTCGGCGAGCCGAACACAATCCGCTGGCCGCCCAAATCCGCGCAAAAATCCACCAAGTCGCAGATGTATTTCGCCGTGCGCGCGCGCACCGCCGCCTCCGGATGCGTGAGATACATCCCCTCCGTCTGCGCCAGCACCCAGTGAATGCCCGACACCGCCAGCCCGGCACGCGTCGCCACCTCACGCAACCGCGCCCGCTCCGCCGCCGGCACATCCGTCACATGCTTGGCGATGGTGAACGGCGCGACCTCGATCGCGTCGTAACCCGCCCGTTTGGCGTAGGCGCACGCGTCCTCGAATTTCCAGCCCTGAAAAATCTCGTTGCAGATGGCGAATTTCATGGCCGCGATTTAACCGCCCGCCGCGCTGCAGTGTCGAGCTTCCTTCCGCTCGCAGAAAAAGTACCGGCCCCGAAAACACCATCCGCGAATGATCAACTCATCTCCCCATTCCCCTGCCCCAAATTCCCCTGCCAACCCCGCCCCACCCTGCCACGCTGCGCGCATGAAACTGTTCTACAGCGGCCCCGTGGTGAACACCGAGATGCTGCTCTCGATGCTCGAAAAACACGGCATCGCCGCCACTCAGGAATTCGAGGACCCTTCGCTGCCCGACGACGGCGACCTCAACCGCCCCGCCCGCGTCCTCGTCCCCGACGCCGACTACGACCACGCCCACCGCCTCTTCTACACGGAGCGCGAAGATGAGCTTTGAGCGCCCGACCTGCGCGGAAGAAGGAGAAAAAGCTCCAAGGATAAAGCTCAAAGCTCAAGGGAAGGACCAAGTCTCAAGCGCCAAATTCGGTGACACCGTCACGACCCGAAGTCGCCTATTCGCCGAAAACCAAGTCGCCGAGTGAATCGCTGCGATGGCTTGATCGCTTGGCAATTGGCCGTTGGCAATCGGCTGTTTTCCATTGGCAATTGGCGCTTGCCCATTGGCCCTTCCCTTGAGCTTTGAGATTTGAACTTGGAGCTTTCCTTGCGCGCCCTCAATTCCCCAAACGAAACCGCACCGGCACCTCCACCCGCGCCGCAACCGGGCGCGTGCCCTGCCGCGCCGGGACGAACTTCCAATCCCGCACCGCGCTCATCGCCGCTTCATCCAAGGCGAGATGCCCCGAGCTTTGTCCCACCGCGACCGCCAGCGCATCGCCGCGCTCGCTGACTTCGACCCGCAGCCACACGACGCCCTCCTGCCGCTGACGGCGCGCGGACTCGGGGTAAACCGGCGCGGGATTGCTGCGATACTGCGGCAACGCGAGCGTCCCCGTCCCTTCCGCACTCGTTCCCGCTTCCCCACGGGCGGTGATTCCGCTCGGCGGCGGAGCGGTCGCGACGGTCGTCCCCGCTGCCGCAACCACTTGTGGCGGAGAAGCGCTCTCGTTTTTCACGATTGTCGGCGACTGGACCGGAGCGGCAGGAACGACGGGCGCACTTGGTTTCGGCGGACCCGCGGTGCTCACCACCCGTGGCACGACCGCCGGTTGCTCCAGCTTCGGCACCGGCGGCGGTGGCGGGGGCGACGGCGCAGACTTCGGTGGCTCCAGTGTCACGGTCCTGACCACCGGCGGCGGCGGATTGGGCGGAGGGGGTTTCGTGACGCTCACCGGCGGTAGCTTGGCCTCCGCGGTCTCCGCCACGACATCCCTTGCCGGTGCTGCGGCGGCCGGTGCGGCCGGGGGCGTTGCCGATGCCACGGGCAACGGCACCGGCGGCGTCGGCACCGGCTTGGGTTCCGTGACGACCACCTCCAACACCGGCGGGTCCACCCGCACCGCGGCGCGCCGCAGCGCCCCCGCTCCCAGTTGCGCCGCCACCAACACCGCCGTCACATGCACCCCCGTGGAGATGCACGCAGACAACCACAGCTCGCGGCCCGGCGGATTCATTCGAGAATGAGCCTTCCGCCCCGCCACCGCTTTGTCACGCACAACGCAAGATTCACCGCGGCCTTGTCACCGAGCGGCGGATCGCAAAGGCGGCGGCAACACATCACGGAGGCGCTCCCGGCGTCGGTCCCGAATTCCGGCTCAAGCCCCACGCACTAACCTGGATATTTCATGTTTATTTTGTAGCGCAGGCTTCCAAGCCTGCTGTATCGCGGGTTTCTAAACCCGCAGCGCGCTCGGCGAGACCGACACCCCGCCGACTTGGAAGTCGGCGACACAGCAGGTTTGGAAACCTGCGCTACAAGGGCGAGCAGCGTGCGGCTGCGACTGATCCATGAAATATCCGGGCTAAAAGCGATGTGTTGAATGCAGCCACCTCAGCGAAAATTTCCCGCAGCCCGGCGTAGTCCCAATTGCTACGCTTCCCCCATTCAACCCTTTCACCGCTTCACCCTTCAACCCCTCGCTCCCCCACATTTCGCCATCCCCACTGCCCGCTCGCGCGCGCTTTTTCTTGAAATCACCGCGCACGCCCAACAGTCTTTGCGGGTCACCACCGTCAAAAAAACTCCTGCAAAAAACCATGAAAGCTCCCCCGCTTCCTCCCTCCAGCGCACCCGCCGCCCCGTCGCTCCAACCCAATCTCTCGCGCCGTTCCTTCCTCGCTTCGGCGACCACGGCCGCTGCGGGCCTGACGCTCGCGGGCCGCGCCGCCGCGGCGGATCGCGATTGGACCGGCACCTTTCCCGTGCGCTATCCGGACCCGGACATCATCGCCATCGACAAGCGCTTCGCCAAATACAAGCTCGGCAACACGCCCATCCAGCGCGTTTATCACAGCCCCGGCATGTTGTGGGCCGAGGGTCCCGCGTGGAACGCCGTCGGGCGCTACCTCCTCTGGAGCGACATCCCCAACAACATCCAGATGCGCTGGCTCGAGGAGGACGGCCATGTGAGCGTCTTCCGCCATCCCGCCGGCAACAGCAACGGCAACACCTTTGACTTCGAGGGCCGCGAACTTTCCTGCGAACACGGCAACCGCCGCGTGGTCCGCTACGAGCACAACGGCGGCACGACCGTCCTCGCGGACAAATGGAAAGGCAAACCGTTCAACGCGCCCAACGACATCGTGGTGCATCGCGACGACGGCAGCATCTGGTTCACCGATCCCGGCTACGGCAGCCTGATGAATTACGAGGGCAACAAGGGCACTTTGGAAATCAAGGAAGCCGTGTACCGCATCGACAAATCCGGCACGATCGACATGGTCACCGACGATCTCTTCAAACCCAACGGCCTCTGTTTCTCCCCCGACTACAAGAAACTCTACGTCGCCGACACCGGCGCATCGCACTACGACCAGGCGCCGAAAAACATCCGCGTCTATGACATCGTGGACGGCCGCAAACTCGCCAACGGCCGCGAATTCTGCTCGATGAAACTCAAGATGAAAGACGGCACCGAAAAGTCGGGCTTTGCCGACGGCATCCGTGCGGACGTGGACGGCAACATCTGGGCCAGCGCCGGCTGGGTCGGCGACGGCTACGACGGCGTCCACATCTTCGCGCCCGACGGCGAACGCATCGGCCAAATCCTGCTGCCCGAAATCTGCTCCAACGTCTGCTTCGGCGGCGCGAAACGGAACCGCCTCTTCATGACCGCCAGCACCTCGGTGTACGCCGTGTACGTCGAGACCCAGGGCGCGCATATCACGTAGCGCCCGGAGCGCGGGCGGCCCGCCCGCGAGTGCCCCGCGCAGCTCGTCTGCGCGGGGAGCGGGCCGGGGACGAGCTCCAGCTTGGGAGCGCGACTAAGCCCGGTAGCAGCGGGCACGTAAACAAGGGGGCGAAAAAATCTTCCTACGTCCTTCGTGTGCGCTCGAGTCGTGCTCCGGCGGCGACCGGGCGTTCAGAGTACTTGGCGGCATCCTCACGCGGGTAGGGGACGTCCGCGTCCTCGTGTCGGCGGTGGCGGCAGATTCAGGCAGCCCACAAGGCCGGCACGGGGATGACCCAAAGCTGGTCCCCGGCGGGCATGACTTGATCGCCCAGATAGAGCATCACCCCGGTGCGGAATTTCCGGCCGAGCTGGTCGCGCAGTTCCTGAAGCCCCGCGAAGTCTGCCGCCGACACGGTGGCGCTGGCTTTTACTTCGACCGCCACGACCGACCGGTCCGGCTGCTCCAGGACCACATCCACTTCCACCCCCGTCGCGGTGCGGAAATGATGGAGCGTCGTCCGGGGGGCGGCCCAGGTAATTTGTTTGCGCAGCTCGCCAACAACGAAGCTCTCCAGCAGCCGACCGAGCAGCGGACGATCTTCGGCCAGCCAGGCGGCGTCCGCCCCGAGGAGATGGCACGCGAGGCCGGTGTCCACCAGGTGCAGCTTGGGCGCTTTGACCAATCGCTGGCCGAGGTTGCGTGACCACGCGGGCAAACGATGGACGAGAAACACTGTTTCCAGCAGGGCGAGGTAGCGGGTCAGCGTCGTGTGCGGCAGGGCGGCGTCACGGCCCACGTCGGCGAGGTTCAGCAGACCGGCGGTCCGGGCGGCCAGCAGCTTGAGGAGGTTCGGCAGGTTGTGCAGTCCGTCCACCCGCGCCAGTTCGCGCACGTCGCGCTGGAGAATGGTCGAGAGGTAGGCGGCGAACCACGCGGCACGACGATCGACGTCCTCGCGCTGGATCGCCTCCGGGTAGCCGCCGCGCGTCAACCGGGCCGCGAGATCATCCCGACCCGACGGCACTTTCAACTTGCCGATAGTGCCGGCGAAACACCGGGGCACGAAACCCTCGGTGACCCCGGACAGTTCGCCGGCGGAAAAGGGAAACAGCGGGATGATCTCCATGCGCCCGGCCAG
>BJHT01000025.1 GCA_014193395.1 Verrucomicrobiota bacterium | reverse complement strand
TGTTCCATTATGGAACATGCCACCTCTCGCGCGGGAAAATGGGCACGATCCCCGTAATGTCCCAGGCGCCGGTGTTACGCCGGCCCAGCGCCACTACGGCGCGAGCCAAATGACCGCTCCTTCATCCGGCAACGGCTGGTGATCGCATCTCCATCGGGCGCACCAGTCAGTCCAGACACCTCCCCGGTCTGCCGCCACTTCACCACGCCACCAGCGAACAGCCATCTCGCTTCGCCGCCGTTTCGTCCCGCGACACCCGCGGTTTCCAGAGCCGATTCCCCGGCCGCCCGACACGCCAGCGGCAGGTCCGCCAAGCTCTGGTCACGATCGCCATTCCACCCGGACATCCGCCCACCGAACCGGCGCACTGCAACCCCGGACACCACTGGCATCATCGCTGCTCTTACGAACTTGCGGTTGCCGAAAGCCAAACTGTGAACGCAACGCAGTAGTAAAATAATAAATTCGTAACCCGGCTTTCGGTCAGTTCACGCCGCTCAGTAAAGGAAGGTCAGAAACTTATGAAAATCATCACTCATCGCGACCGAGGCTTCACCCTCGTCGAAATCATGATCGTTGTCGCCATCATCGGCCTGTTGGCCGCCATCGCGATTCCGAACTTCGTGAAAGCCCGCACCACGGCCCAGGTCAATGCCTGCATCGCCAACCTCAAGCAGCTCGACGGCGCCACCCAGCAATGGGCGCTCGAAAACAAAAAGTCCGGCTCCGACACCGTCAGTGCCACGTTGATCACCGACTACATCAAGGGCGGCGCGGTGCCCACCTGCCCGGCCGGCGGTGCCTACACCACGGCCTACACCGTGAGTAGTGCGCCCACCTGCACAGTCGGCGGCGCCCACACGCTCTAGTTAGCCAGTCCGGCGGCGGGACCCAGTTCGGCCGGAAGGAGCAATCCTTCCGGCCTCGCGTTTTCGTGCGCCGGCCGTGCGTTGCCTGACGGTGCGCCGCACCACGTAGTTTGACTCGCTGGCGCAGGGTTAAAACCTTGGCCGGAAAAATAGCGGCATCGCAATCCGACGCCTATCCCCGTTTCAAATCCCGATGCGTCGGTTGTGGTTTGCCGGGACGGAAGTGTTCCGAGTGTTCGAGCTGCAAAGATAGTCCGGGGAATTCCCCGCCAACCTCGACCAACGCGCGTTCCACCGCAGCGCGCAGCGTCTCGGGCGCGGCCTCGGCGCGGCAGTTGATGATGACTTGTCCGCTGGTGATCTCTTCCGGCAGCTCCTGTGACAACTCAGGCACAAAATCGTTGCGCACGAGATTGATCACGGCGATGTCCCCGAGACCTTCGTTCGGGCTGAGAGTCATCTTGAGATGCGCGATCTCGGCCCCGTCGGCATTGAGCAATTCCTGCGTGCGCCGCGCCAGCGCGCGGAGGACCGCGTTGCCCTCGAAGGGTGCGGGCGCAGTCAGTGCGACCGTGCAATTGAGCCAGCCCAGCAGCGCCTCGCCCTCGGCATAGACTGCGTAATCCACCGCCATCGCATCTCCCGGCGGCTGCTCGGCGATCGCGATACGCGCGAACCATTCATCTAGGCCCGCGCCCGTCCGGGCGGATACGGCGAGCACTCCTGCCTTGGGAAACTCCGCGGCGAGTTTCGCGGTCAACTCCGCCAACTGCGCGGTGTCCAGCAACTCACGTTTGTTAATGACAATGAGGTCCGCCTCCTCAAGCTGCTTGCGATAAATGTAAGTAACCTTCTCGGAAAAATTCCCGCCCTCGGCCAGTCCGAATACTCGCCGCGCCCGCACCGGGTCCACGAGCACACTAAGCGGCGCTATCGAGAAACTCGCGCCATACATCCGCCGCAACGGATAAGTCACCGTCGCCACCAGATCAGTGCAACTACCCACCGGCTCGGCGATGAAAACATCCGGCCGCGTGTTTTCCGTGAGCTTGTTCGCCGCGTCCACGAGCGAGTTGAAGCGGCAGCAGAAACAGCCGCCGGGAATTTCCTCGGTGGCAAACCCGCGCGAGCGCAGCATGGCCGTATCCACCAGTTCGCTCCCTTGGTCATTGGTGATGAGACCCACGCGCCGGCCCTGCGAATGCAGGCGCTCGGCGAGTTTGGCGACGGCCGTGGTTTTCCCCGCACCGAGGAAACCACCGATCATGATGTAGCGAGCTTGGGGCATGGAGAGGGGAAAAGTAATTAGTAATTAGTGATTAGTGATTAGTGAAGGCAGGGGCGGTTCAAAGGTGGTTCGGACTAATTACTAATTACTCTCGTGCGTGCTTCGGACAACCCTCCGATCGCAGCGTGGCAGGCGTGGGGCGTGGCGGACTGGTTGTGGCTCATGTGCGCGGCGATGAAATCAAATCCAACTCCGAAAAGAAAGGTGATTGCAGGGACGGTCGGTTGACTTGGCCGTCCGCCCTGCCTAGCGTGCGGACGCTATGACTGCCATTGAAGAACGCCGGTTGAAAGGCCTGTTGAAATCCGCTGTCATCGAAGTCTTGGAGGAACGCCCCGACCTGCTGCGTGGAGCTGTGGCGGAGAGCCTCGAAGATGTCGCGTTGCTGCGGGCCACCAAGGCGGGGGAAGACACGCCCCCGGCCAGCCGCGCGCGGGTGTTCCGGCACTTGGAGCGGGGCACATGAAGGTCGCCTTCCGCGAGAGCTTCGTGCGGGATTTGGAGACGATCACGGACGCCGCGTTGCTGAAGCGCATCCGGCGGACGATTGAGAATGTCGAGCAGGCGCGGACGTTCGGAGAGATTCCGAACCTCAAGCGGCTCTAAACGACAGGGAAGTATTATCGCATCCGCATCGGTGAATTCCGGCTGGGCGCGACGTTTTCGGAGAATACTTTCACCTTCGTCCGCTGCCTGAACCGGAAGGAAATCTACCGATATTTCCCGTGAGGATAGTGGCGAGTAATTACTAATTACTAATTACTAATTACTAATCACTAATCACTAATTACTAATTACTTTTCCCCCTCCCCCTCCATCCCTTCGCCCTTCTGTTTCTCGAGAATCTTGTCGATCGTCTTGTCGAGCACCGCGCGGTAGGTGGTCACGTCCATGCAGCGCGCGTCGGGTGTGCCTTCTATCTGATAAATCCAGCCGTCGCCGAACGGATCCTTGTTCACCACGCCGATCTTTTCCTTCAGCAACGGATTGCCGCCGCGGAACTGGCCGCTGGCGATGGCATACAAATCCGAGATCGCCTTGAAGCCCTCGATCCAGCCCACGATCTGCCCCGGCTCGATCACTGCGCCCGGCTCCAACTCAAAGCCGTGGTCCACCATCTCGCCGAGCATCCGCGTGGCGAACTTGGTGAGGCCCACGCGCCACAAGCCGTCCGCGTGCCGCGCCAGCCACGCATGCGACGGACTGTAGAGATAGTCCACCGGCAGGTGGGTGGAGAAATGCGAGCGCTTGTAAAACAGCGTCGCGGGCTTGCCAGTGTTCATGTGCGCGCGGAAGAAAACAAATTAAGCCTCGAAATGAAAGGGGATTGATGGTCGATTGGCACAATGCAACGTGGCGATGAACTGCCGATGAAGATTTTCGGGCGCAAAGGCAAAACCAAGGTCAACTTGGAGACCGCCAATGGGTTTCTCAAACTCATGCGCACCCTCCGCGGCAACCGCCCTTTCATCCCCAAGGGCGTGTGGCGTTTCAAAACTGCCGCCGAAGCCGACGCATGGACACTCCGAATGATAACCCGCCGCTAGAGCCGCGGCTGCCCGACACGGATGACCTGCTGCTCCTCTGCCGGCGACTCAATGAGGCCGGCGCGAAGTATCTGGTGGTCGGCGGGTTCGCCATCATCCAGCACGGCTTCGCCCGCGCCACCGAGGACATTGACTTGCTGATCGACACTTCGCCGGAGAATTTCGCCAAGGTGCAATCCGCCCTGATGGGCCTGCCCGACGGCGCGGTGCGCGAGGTCAACGCCACGGATTTCGACGAATGTCTCGTCGTGCGCGTGGCCGATGAGATCGTGGTGGACCTGATGCGCCAGGCCTGCGGCATCGACTACGCCGAAGCCAGCCGCGACATGGTCGTCATGCCCGTGTGCGGCGTGAACATCCCGCTGGCCACCCCACGCCTCCTCCTGCGCATGAAGCAAACCTACCGCGAGAAGGATGTCCTCGACCGGCGGTTCCTGACTGAACTGATCAAGAATCAGCCGCCGCCCGCCGCGTGATTTACTTCGATCACAACGCCACCACCCCGCTCTCGCCCGCCGCGCGCGACGCGTGGGTGCAGGCCAGCGCGCAGTTCATCGGCAACCCCTCCAGCCCGCACCGCCTCGGCGCGCGCGCGGACGCCGCGCTCACCAACGCCCGCGAACAGCTCGCCGCGCTGCTCGGCTGCCACGCGCTCGATCTCGTCTGGACCTCCGGCGCGACCGAGTCGAACAACACCGCGATCCACCACTTCGCCCGTACGCTCGCGGCGCGCGAGGAACTATGGATTTCCGCCATCGAGCACCCGTGCCTGCGCGAGTCCGCCCGATTTCATTTCGGAAAACGCCTGCGCCTGATCCCCGTCACCCGCGACGGCGTGATCGACCTCGCGTGGTTGAAAAAGCAGCTCGCAAAAAAAAGTCCCGGCGCGCTCTCGGTCATGGCCGCGAACAATGAAACCGGCGTCCTCCAGCCCTGGCGCGAAACCCTCGCCCTGTGTCGCGAGCGCGGCATCCCTTTCCTCTGCGATGCCGCGCAATGGCTCGGCAAACTCCCGGCGAGCGGCCTCGGCGACTGCGATTTCGTCAGCGGCTGCGCGCACAAATTCGGCGGGCCGAAAGGCGTCGGTTTCCTGAAATGTCCCGCGCGCGGACGCGTTCACCCGCTGCTGCTCGGCGGGCCGCAGGAGGAAGGCCGCCGCGCCGGCACCGAGAGCGTCGCCGCCGTGCTCGCGATGCTCGCCGCGCTCGCCGAACGCACCGCACAACTCACCCCCGACACGCTCGCCGTGCGCCTCCGGCTGCGCACGAATTTCGAGACGTTGCTGCGCGAGAAAGTTCCCGGCGTGCAAATCATCGGCGCGGGCGCGGACCGTTTGTGGAACACCGTCTCCGCCGTGATGCCCGACGCCGACTGCCGCGTTCGCTGGGTCGTGAAACTCGACAAGGCCGGCTTCGCCGTCTCGACCGGCTCGGCGTGTTCCAGCGGCAAGGAAGAGCCGTCGCACGTCCTCGCCGCGATGGGCGGCCCCGCCAGCGAAGCCGCGCGCGCGCTGCGCTTCAGCAGCGGCCCAGAGACGACGGCCGCCGAGTGGAGCGCGCTGGCGGACGCGGCGGCCGACGTCGCTGCGAGCATTGTTCCCGGCGGGCGCAAGACTCAGTCGCGATAAGCTCACGCTCTTTTTGCGTCTTTTGCGCCTCTTTGCGGCAATCCCCGCCGCCCGCCCCGTGGCACTTTATCTCCCCTGCCCCAGCCACAACAAAAACGCCGGCAGCACCACGCCCAGCACGAGCGACAGCCACACGGGCCATTGCGTACGCAGTGTTTTGAAGGCGAGCACCAGGCCGATCAAAATCATCACCGTCGAGGCGATCGACATCACCACCACCAACGCGCGGTATTTTTTCGGCGACGACGGTTTGTCCAATTCGTTTTCGCTCGGGAAAATCTGGTCGGAATGCACGACGCGGAATTTTTGCAGCAACGTCTCCGCCTCGCTCGGAGACTTCAGGCGGTTCGGATTCAGCGTCTGATACCAGCCGGTGAGAATGTAGAAGAGCAGCAGCGGCGCGAAGAAACAGCCGAGGTAAAGATGCAGGCGGCGGAGCAGTTTCATCATGGGGAGAGGAGCAGGACCGCAGGGGTGCGGGCGCCGCCCGCTTAGTCCAGCACCGGGATGAAGATTTTCTGCCCGATGCGGACGTTGTTCGGGTTCAGGCCGGGATTGGCGGCGAGCACCTGTTTCTGCGTCACCTGCTTTTTGCCGAGCTTTTTGAACTCGGCGTTGTAGGCGGCCAGGATGGTCGAGAAAAACTCACCTTTGTTGACCACATGCTCGACGCCTTTCTCGAGCTTGGGGGCGGGCTCGGTCGGTTTCACTTCCGGCGGTTTGGGCTTGATCGCAGGCGTGGGGATGGTGGGCGGCTTGCGATCGGTGATGGGCCCCACATGTGTCGGCGGGTGCGGCGTGGGTGCGGGGGCCGGAGCGGCCGCGAGGGTTTTGGCCAGTTTGGCGATCTCGCCGAGAATCAGCTCCCGGTCCGCCGTGCGCGCCTTTTCGAGCGCCGCGATTTTCTCATCGAGCTTCTTGATGTCCGCGGTCGTGGCGCATTTCCCGACAGCCTCGGCGGTGTCATCGCGCAGCACCTTCATGTCCTCGATCAGCGCCAGCATGCGCTTCTGCTGCGCGGACTGCGCGGCCACCACGTCCTCGATGATCGCCTTCAACCGCAAGGCCCGCTCCTGCGCCTCTTGCCGGTCCGCAGCCTCGGCCGCGGCCTTGGCAGGATCGGTGGCCTGCGCGGCCAGCCGGGGGGAAACCTGGCTGACAAAAAACGTCATCAGCCCGAGGAAAATCAAACGCTTCATCGGCGCAAACTAGGAGTCGTGATTTTTTCCGGCAAGCGGCAAATGCCCCGCGACACAGCGGTGGAGTGCAGCCGTCTCGGCCGCAGCGACGTGCGCACGCTCGGGGGTCTTGGAATGCCCCGAATCTCACTGCGCTCCACCCTGCTGCGCCCGGGGACGGGCGCTCTCCGGGACAACCCCCCGAATTGCTATCGCCGAATCCCGCCACCTCCGCCAAAGTCACCGTGAATCCGTCATGCGTGCGACCCTCCGTTTTCTGCCCCTCCGGCTCCTCGCCATCAGCGCCAGCGTCGCGTTTCCGCTCGGCGCTGCACGGGCGGCGGCGGTGGTGGCGACGGTCGATTTCGCGCGCGAGATCCAGCCGTTGCTCGCGAGCCGGTGTCTTGATTGCCATGGCGCGGAGAAACCGAAGGGTGGCCTCTCCCTTGCCTCCCGTGCCGCCGCATTGCGCGGCGGCAAATCGGGCAAGCCCGCGCTCGTCGCCGGCCAGCCCGACGCCAGCCCGCTGCTCGCCCGCGTCACCACCACCGATGCCGACGAAATGATGCCGCCCAAAGGCGAGCGCCTGTCCGCAGCGCAAGTCACCACGCTCCGTCGCTGGATCGAACAAGGCGCCATCTGGCCCGAGGACGCCAAGCACTGGGCCTACGTGAAACCCGTCCGCCCGCCGCTGCCCGCCGCCGCTGAACTTGCCGCGCCCGCCCGCAATCCCATCGATCACTTCGTCTTCGCGCGGCTCCGCAGCGAAGGTCTCACGCCCTCCGCCGAAGCTGATCCCGCCCGCCTGCTGCGCCGCGTTTATCTCGATTTGACCGGCCTGCCGCCCACGCCCGCCGAGGCCGACGCCTTCCTCGCCGACCGCGTTCCCGGCGCGTACGAGCGCGTCGTCGAGCGCCTGCTCGCGTCGCCGCACTACGGCGAAAAATGGGCGCGCCAATGGCTCGACCTCGCCCGCTACGCCGATTCCCACGGCTTCCAACGCGACGATCTCCACGACCTCTGGCCGTTCCGCGACTGGGTGATTCGCGCGCTGAACGCCGACCTGCCCTTCGATCAATTCACGCTGCACCAGCTCGCCGGCGACCTGCTCGCGCGCGCGACCGGCAGCACCAACGCCGATCTTTTCATCGCCACCGGCTTCCACCGTTGCGCCCCGTGCAATGTCGAGGCCGGCACCGATCAGGAGGAAAATCGCGTCAACCAGGTTTTCGACCGCGTCAACACCACCGCCTCCGTGTGGCTAGGCACGACGCTCGAGTGCGCGCAATGCCACAATCACAAGTACGATCCCTTCACCCAGCGCGACTACTACCGCCTCTTCGCCTTCTTCAACAACACGGCGCGAGAGACCGAGTTCACCAGCGCGAAGGCCATGGCCGCGCTCAAATTCACCGGTCCCTATCTCAGCCTCCCGCCTCTCGTTTCAGAAAATCCCGCGCGCCCGAACGACACCCGGCCCGCCGTCGCAAAAAAAAAGAACGCGCCCGCCGATGCCCCGCCCCGCACGCTCGTGATGCAGGAGCTCGAATCGCCGCGCCCCGCCGCCATCCTCAAGCGCGGCAATTTCCTCGATCCCGCCGAAGCGGTCACGCCCGGCGTGCCCGTGGCGCTGCACCCGCTGGCAGCGGCTGCGGGCGCGCTCGGCGAGGGCGCGGCCGCCTCGACGCCGGCGCGTCTGTCACGGCTCGATCTGGCCCGCTGGCTCGGCGACCGCGCGAATCCGCTCACGGCCCGCGTGGTGGTGAATCGCTGGTGGGCCGAGTTTTTCGGCCGCGGCCTCGTGGCATCGCTCGAGGACTTCGGACTCAAAGGCGAACCGCCGACGCATCCCGAACTGCTCGACTGGCTCGCGGTGGAATTCATGGAGCCTTCACCCTTGCCGCCCGCTGCCGTCGTCGCCGCCGCCGCGCCACCGCGCCCGTGGTCGATGAAGCACCTCCACCGCCTCATCGTGACCAGCGCCACCTATCGCCAGTCCTCGCGCCTGACGCCGGCGCTGCTGGCCCGCGATGATGAAAACAAGCTGCTCGCGCGCGGCCCGCGCTTCCGGCTCGCCGCCGAACTGGTGCGCGACAACGCCCTCGCCGCTGCCGGATTGTTGCAATTGAAACTCGGCGGCCCGCCCGTTTATCCGCCGCAACCCGCCGGCCTGTGGGGCGCGAAAATCGGCGGCGAGAAATACAACTACGAAACCAGCGCCGGCGACGATGCGTGGCGGCGCGGCATTTACACGGTGTGGCGGCGCAGCTCGCCGTATCCGAGCTTTGTGAATTTCGATGCCACCGCGCGCACCGCCTGCGTGATCCAGCGCTCGCGCTCGAACACACCGCTCCAGGCCCTCACGCTCCTGAACGATCCCGTGTACGTCGAGGCCGCCGCCGCGCTCGCCCGCCGCGTGCTGCGCGAACAGCCGACCGCTGACAATGACACGCGCCTCGTCCACGCCTTCCGCCTCTGCCTCACGCGCACCCCGCAACCCGCCGAACTCGCCGCGCTGCGCCGCCTGCTGACCGACCAACTGGCCGCCACCAAATCCGAATCCGCCGCCTGGCAGGCCGTCGCCACCGCCCTGTTGAACCTCGACGAAATGATCACCAAAGGATGAGCACACACCATCACCGGGGGCGGCGACGGCTCGTCGCCGCAACACCATCCTCGCGGAAACTCCGAGGACACCGCCCGCCACAGGCAGGGCGCGTCTGTCCCCAGCGCGCCGCGGCGGCGTTCACACGTTTCAGCGGCGCGCTAAGGACAGCGGTGCCCTACCCGGCCGCTCGCCGCGCTGTTCGCGTTGAGCACCGCCCATGCCCATGACCACGCATCCACAGCTCGCCCGCCGCGCCTTCCTCCAACACGGCGGCCTCTCCCTCGGCGCGCTCGCGCTGAGTTCGCTCCTGCGCGGCGACCCGCGCGCCGCGCCCGCTTTCGTGCCCGCCGCGCCCGCCGCGCCCGCCGATCCGCTAGCCCCGCGCGCGCCGCATTTTGCGCCCCGCGCCAAACACGTCATCTACCTCCACATGGTCGGCGCGCCTTCGCAGCTCGACCTGTTCGATCCGAAACCCGAACTGCAAAAACTCCACGGTCAGCTCTGTCCGAACTCGTTCATCGCGGGCAAACGCTTCGCCTTCATCCGCGGCCATCCGCGCCTGTTCGGCTCGCGCTTTGAATTTCAGCCGCGCGGCCAGAGCGGCCAGTTGATCTCCGAACTGCTGCCGCACCTCGCGGGCGTGGCCGACGAAATCTCCGTCGTGCGCTCGTTGCACACCGAGGAATTCAACCACGCCCCGGCGCAGATGTTTCTCCACACCGGCTTCGGGCGCGGCGGCCGGCCGGGCCTCGGCGCGTGGGTCGCCTACGGACTCGGCTCGGAAAACCGCGACCTCCCCGCCTATGTCGTCATGCTCTCCGGACCGCTCGCCGGCGCAGGCACGAGCCTGTGGAGCACGGGCTTTCTGCCCAGTGTTTATCAAGGCATCCAGTTCCGCGGCGGCCGCGACCCGGTGCATTTTCTCTCGAATCCCGACGGTCACTCGCGCGACGACCGCCGCCGCGTGCTCGACGCCGTGCAGCAGCTCAACCAGGCGCAGCTCGCCGATGTCGGCGATCCCGAAATCGCCACTCGCATCAGCCAATACGAGATGGCCTTTCGCATGCAGACCAGCGTGCCGGAATTGATGGATCTCGCGCAGGAATCGCGCGCCACGCTCGAACTCTACGGCGCCACGCCCGGCAAGCCCTCGTTCGCCAACAATTGCCTGCTCGCCCGCCGCCTCGTCGAACGCGGCGTCCGCATGGTGCAGCTCTACGACGCCGACTGGGACCATCACGGCGACATCGCCTCACGCCTGCCGCGCAAGGCGCAGGACGTGGACCGCGGCATGGCCGCCCTCGTGCGCGACCTCCGTCAGCGCGGCCTGCTCGACGACACGCTCGTCGTCTGGGGCGGCGAATTCGGCCGCACCCCGATGCAGCAGACCGACACCGGCGAAGGCGTCGCCACCAAGGCCGGCCGCGATCATCACAAGGACGCCTTCACGATCTGGCTCGCCGGCGGCGGCATAAAACCCGGCGTCAGCTACGGCCGCACCGACGAATTCGGCTACGGCATCGCCGAAAATCCCGTCCACGTTCACGACCTCAACGCGACGATCCTCCACCTGCTCGGCCTTGATCACGAGCGCCTCACCTTCCGTTACCAGGGCCGCGACTACCGCCTCACCGATGTGCAGGGCGACGTGGTCAGTGCGCTGCTGGCGGGAGCTTGAGCACGGACCGCAGCACGCGGCGCAAATCGGCAGGGTCGCCGCCTGCCCCAGAGCACCAGGGCGGCCGATTTGGGTTAATGGTTTGCCAGTCCGGTGCCGCTGCGCTAACAACCCCGCGCATGAAAACTTCTCTGAAAAACAAATGGGTCCTGGTCACCGGCGCTTCCAGCGGCTTCGGCGCGGCGACGGCGCGGGCGTTCGGGGCCGAGGGCGCGAATGTCATCCTCGGCGCGCGGCGCGTGGACCGCTTGGCACAGGTGGCGGACGAGACGAAAAAGGCGGGCGCGGCATCGGTGCATTTCCACGGGTTGGATGTCACCACCACGCCGAGCACCAACGCGTTCGCGGACTGGGTGCGCGGCCTTACGCCCAAGATCGACGTGCTCATCAACAACGCCGGCGGCGCGCACGGCGCGGACACGGTGGCCAACGGTCGCGATGAAGACTGGGAAGCGATGGTGCAGGTAAACCTGCTCGGCCTCATGCGCGTGACGCGCGCGATTCTGCCGCTGATGGTCGGCAATCCGGGCTCGAGCATTTTGAACATCGGCTCGATCGCCGGACGCGTGGCGTATGAAGGCGGCTCCGTTTATTGCGGCGTGAAGGCGGCGGAGTTGCAGATCACCAAATCGCTGCGGCTCGAACTGTGCGGCACGGGCGTGCGGGTCGGAACCATCGATCCAGGTTTCGCCGAGACGGAGTTTTCCATGGTGCGTTTCAAAGGCGACAAGGGCCGGTCGGACAAGGTGTACGAGGGCACCGAACCGCTCACCGCCGAGGACATCGCCGAGACGCTCGTGTGGTGCGCGAGCCGTCCGCCGCATGTGTGCATCGACGAGCTGCTCATCAAATGCACGGACCAGGCCGCGATCCACAAGGTGCATCGCCGGACCGCGAAGGCGTGAGGGGGCAAGCTCAAAGCTTAAAGCTCAAAGCTCAAGGGAAGGAACAAGGCTCAAACTCCAACTCGGGACCGGCGTGTCCGTTTCGGTCAGGGTGTCGCTCAGTTTTCAAGTTGACCGGCGAGAATCAAAAAGGCTCCGGTGGACCTTGGTTCTTGGACCTTCCCTTGAGCTTTGAGCTTTGAGTCTTTGAGCTTCTCCGTCGGCACCGCGCGGGACGCTATTTCTTCTCCGCCGCCCCGGCACTCTGCAGCTTCACCATCGCCGTAGCGTACCGTTTGCCAAACTCACGATAGGCGGCGGCATCGAAGTGGACCTTGTCGCCCTTGTGATTGAGATCGGTGGCGGGCGCGAAACCCGTGTGCGGCACGCGCTCCGGCACCGTTTGCTGGGCTTCACGCACGAGCTTCACGCCCGCGCCGCCGGCGTAGAATTCCCCGAGTTGTCCGACCACGACGGGGAGGTTCGGTTGTTCCAAATCTTTGCGCCACGCAGCGATCATCGCGTCGAGTTTGGCGGCGTAAACTTTGGCGGTTTCTTCTTTTCCAGAATCGGCTTCGCCCTGATGCCAGAGGATGCCTTTGAAAACACCGTGGGGCGCGGCGGCGCGGGCGCGTTTCAGCGCGGCTTCGTAAAGGTCCGCGTCCTTTTGCCAGCGCGAGATGGGCGTGCCGCCGACGGCGCAGGGTATCAAACCGATGGTCACCGTCGCGTCGCGCTCGGCCATGACTTTGCCGAAGGTCGTGCCCAAGCCGACGCCCGCGTTGGGTTTGTCGTAATGAATCGGGTCAACGGCGGGAACCCATTTGCCCTCCTTCGTGAGCGTGAGAACGCGCGGGTGCGGCTGCTTGTCCTGCGCCTCGACCAAGCCGCGCCCGGCCATGTTGGACTGACCGATGAGGAGATAGAGATGGAGTTTCTCACGCGCCGGCAGCGCGGCCGGCTCGGCGGCGCGGATGGTGATGGCGGTGAGCAGCAGCGCCGCGGCGACGAGGCAGTGGCGGAGGGCGAGGAGGGGTTTGATGGTCATGGATAAAAGTGGCGCGAGAATTCCTCGAAAGCGAATCGCGTGCAAGGGAACCTTGGGACAGGGGCGGGGACGGCTCGTCCCCGCATCCCTCGGAGAAAGCTGCAATGCCCAGCCCCGCGTGCCTGGTGGGGACGGGCCGTCCCCACCCCCGTTTACTTCGCCGCCGGTTTCGGCGCGGTGATCATCGGGAAATCATCCGTGCGGAACGGCGACGCGGGCAGGCCGTCTTTGTTCCAGAGATTCACGACCGGGAAGTTCGCCCAGCCGAAGCGCACGGCGACGGGTTTCGCCACCGCCGGACTGCTGACGGCGATGGTGTTGTCAGGGAGAATTTCCGCCTTGGCCCAGACAAACTTCTTGTCGTCGCCACACACGGCGAAACCTTTGAGTTCGCCGCCGCGCGCTTCGAGACCGCTGCCGATGTGGTCGAAACTGAGGAGCGCACGCGCGCCGTCCACCTTCAGCGATTTATAGATGGGACCGGAGGAAACGATTTTTTCCTGATACGCGATGGCGCGTGCAGCGAGCACGAGGCGCGCACCGACGGGGCCTTTCTTGCGCGGATGGATGTCCGCCTCGTCGCCGACATCGGTGATGACCGCCATGCCGACGTTCGGGAGTTTTTGCGTGGCGAGCCATTGCGCTTCGCGGAGTTCCGCCCAGTTGCTGTCCGCGGGTTCGGGCAAAATCTTGGTGAACGGCGCGAGCTGCACGCCGAGGAAGGTGAAGTCGCCCACGCCCCAGTCGCGCCGCCAGTTGGTGATCATGTCGGCGTAGAGCGTGCGGTATTCGTGCGCGCGGCCGGCATTGGATTCGCCCTGATACCAGATGGCGCCGCGAATGCCGAACGGGATGAGCGGCGCGATCATCGCATTGTAGAGTTCCGAGGGTTTCCAACCGGGGCCGCCGGGCGGACGACCGGCGGGTTTCTTCCCTTGCGCGGCGAGCTTGGCGGCGTCGGCATCGAACTTCGCCTTGGCTTCCTTCGCGCGTTCCAGCGCGGCGGTGTAGCCGTCGAGGATGTCACGTTTGTAGGCGGGATTGCCCGCGAGCACGTCGTTGCTCATCCAGACCTCCGCCGGCGAACCACCCCACGATGTGTGAATCAGCCCGACCGGCACCTTGAGCGCCTTTTCCAGATCGCGTCCGAAATAATAACCAACGGCCGAGAAGCCCGGCGCGCTGCCAGGATTGCACGCGGTCCAACTGCCCTTGATGTCCGCCAACGGCGCGTCGGCTTTGACGCGCGGGACCGTGAAGAGGCGGATGTTCGGATTGGCCGCCGCGGCGATGTCCGCCTCGGCTTGGAACGACGCGCGCAGCGGCCATTCCATATTCGACTGCCCGCTGCAAATCCACACCTCGCCGACAAGCACGTCCTGCAACTGCACGCGCGTCTTGCCCGCGACCGTGAGCACGCACGGCGTGGCCGTGGCGGTCAGCGGCTTGAGTTTCACCGACCATTTAGTGCCGCGCGTCGTGGTGGTGGCCTCCTGGCCCTGGAGTTTCACCGTGACCTCCTCGCCGTCATCGGCCCAGCCCCAGACCGTGAGCGGGATGCCTTGTTGCAAAACCATGTGATCGGAGAAAATCGCGGGCAGCTTCACGTCCGCGAACGCGCCGCACGCGCTGGCGAGCAACGCGGCGGCCACGGCGGCGGTGGTAACGGAGAATTTCGGGAAACAACGAACTGGCCGGGGTGTGAATTTCATCGCGCGATTCAACCGGCCGCGCGGGGCGGGTCAATGGCAAAGCCCATGAAATATCTCCGCATCCACTTGTCTATGGCTTCACCTTGAAACCCATGCCCACCGCGCCGTTGCACACGGCGCACTCCTCGATTCCCGCGAAGCCGGGGGCGAAGACGGCGAAGGAATTATCCGTTTTGAATCGTGTGAGCATCTCCATGCCCCGTTTGCGGCCCTCCTCGAGTTGCGCCTGGACGGCTTTGCGTTCCTCGGGAGTCAACCGCTGCGAGGTCAGCCGACGCTCGACCCAGCGCTTGACGAGCTGGTTGACCGCGCCGAGACGGGCAGCCTGGTCGGGGCTGCCGAGTTGAACGCGAAGTTCAGCCGACAAACCGGGGCCGTGAGTATTTTCCGCCGCCTGATTGCCGTGAATCTTGTAGCCAAAAATCGGTGCCCGCTGCCGGTAGTTCTGCAACGCATTGATGGTCGGCATGCACAGCGGACAGGCATAGATGAAATGCAGAAAGCCCTTGCCATCCGGCCCACGCAGGAGAATCCGATCCACGTCCGCATTCCCCAAACCGTCCTCAAACGCACCCTCGAGCACGGCGTAATAGATCAGCCGATAAGTCGCATCCAAGGGCGGCTCCAGTTTCGGCGCGGCGTCGGCTGCGAACGACGCACCCGCCGCGAGAAGACAGCCAGCAAGAAGAGAGAGGTAGAGATTGGTTTTCATAGCGGAGTGACTGGAAGCTGCGCGGGAGCCACTCATGCGTCAAGCGGGCGGTGACTGCCAGTTAGCACCGGGGCGCAGCTCAGTTTCTTGCACTTCTCATTAGCACCCGGCTTCAGCCGGGTGTTTGGGAAGGGAAAGCGGCACAACCGCTTTAGCGGTTTATCGGCCTTGGTGCTGGCGCTGGTGCATCGCGCAAAGCCGTTAAAACGGCTGCCCGAATTCTCACTCCCGAACACCCGGCTAAAGCCGGGTGCTAATGAGATGGGGAATCGACTGCACAAAGCTGAGATGCGGCCTTAGAACCGGGGAGACTCGTATTCTCTACTGGTAAGCCTGCTAGGAACCCAATTGCGAATCGGAATCTGTGATCCGAACCGACCGGTTGGCACAGCTTGCTACCCACTCTCGGCCCTTAGGGTCAACGATGCCCTACGACTTTTCCATGGTGTCATGGGTTATCTGGAAATGAGAGGCTAGTTGAACTCACTGACTCTTTTGTCAGGAGGGCGGAGTTTTACCTCCACCCTCCCGTATGTTCATGTCTTCAGAAACAGCTTCCACGCCGGAATCCCGTGCGAGTTACGGATGAACGCCGTGGCCGGCAGTTCCTTCGGCGCGCGCGGAATGCTGAGCAGCCGCAGACCGGCTTCGTGCGGAAGACGGTCGGCCTTGCGCTGGTTCACGTCCTTGGCGGACCAGACGAGATTCTCCCACGAGTCCGCACCACCACGCGAGCGGGGCACAACGTGGTCGAGACTGCCCTCGTCGGGATGAAGCACGCGGCCGGTGTATTGGCAGCGGTTGCCGTCGCGCTCGCGGATCGAGCGGGCACAGAGCCGCGGACGCTGCTGGGGCACCTTGGCGTAGTTCACCGCGATAATTACCGCAGGCACGCGGATTTCCCCGCGCACCGTGCGGACGGAGTGGTCTCCATCGCGGATGGGCAGGGTGATCCATTCAGCCCAGGAAACCGGACGGATTTGTTCCTCGCCCGTGATGTCCAGCGCGGTGGCGACCTGGGTGGCCATCTGGCAGAACGCATCGGCCGGCGTGCGGATGTTGATCGCCTGCCAGTTGCGGTTGAGCACGAGAACGATGTTCTTGTTAAGTATGTCGGACATAAAACGACTGGGGGAACGGCGGTGAAGATGCGGTAGTCCGCCGCCTTGGGCAAGACTTGCGCGCACCAAGCGGCGGTCCCGTGGTTGGTGTTTGTTCCTTGTTAGATGGCGCCAACCCTAATGCCTTTCGGTAATTTCCACGAATAATCCCAACGGGATTCCGGCCTCCAGCCCAGGGTTGCGAGGGACGAGCTAACCCGGGGAAAGAGGTCCTCAATTCAACAACCCCAACGGGGTTGTGTCCCGTCGATGCTGGTGTGCCGCAACCCCGTTGGGGTTGAAGAACCTTGCCGATGCCTACCCAGGGTAGTTCGTTCCTCGCAACCCTGGGCTGGAGTCCACAACCCCGTTGGGGTTGCCGAGAGCCGCGGCACCCGCGCTTGCCGCCTCAGGGTTCAGGGGAACGGCTTTGCCGAAAAGCATGAAGGTTAAGACCACGAGGCTATAGCTGGTGGCCCGCCAGGGTAACGCTCCCTGTTCCTCGGATTAAAAGTCCGATGCATCACTTTAATGCTTGCAGGCCGGAAAATGGGTGGCGGCGGTTGGGTCTGTGTCGGTGAGGAATAACTCGCCTTGATTACCCCGAAGGATAATACTGAACCTATGAATATCTCCTGCCCGAAATGCCGGCGCGCCATCCCGTTGGAGGATGTGAATGTCTCAACCGACGTGGCATTGTGCCGGTCGTGCTCGCAGACCTTTAGTTTCGCTGAGTTGGCGAAGGAGCAGGCGGAGCCGCCGATGGATATGTCGCGTCCGCCGACCGGGACGTGGTTGCGACAGATGGGTGGAGGCTTCGAGGTAGGTGCCACGACCCGCTCGGCCATCGCGTTTTTCCTCGTTCCTTTTACCGTGCTGTGGTCGGGCGGTTCATTGGGTGGAATCTACGGGACACAAATCTACAAGGGAGCACTGGATTGGAAGCTCTGTCTGTTTGGTTTGCCGTTTCTACTCGGCAGTTTGTTTCTGGTGCCATTCGCATTGATGTGTGTCTGCGGCAAAATCACGGTCCGGCGCGAAGGGGATCGGGGAGCAGTTTTCACCGGGATCGGGCCGATAGGATGGACCCGGCGCTTCCGCTGGAGCGAAGTTAAAGCGGTGCGGCGGTCCCTGACAAAGTGGCAGCAGAACAACCGGAGTGTTCCGCAGATCGAGATCGAACTCGAAGCCAAGTCCCTGCGCTTCGGCTCGCAACTTTCGGGTCCCCGCCGGGAGTTTCTCCTCCGGGCCTTGAAACAGGTCGCGGGAGTGCGAACACACTAAAACGACGTCGTCGCAAACCCGCCGATCAGTTAACCCGGATATTTCATGGTCCCTTCGCAGCCATAGCTCTCCCGCCCTGTTAGCGCAGGTTTCCAAACCTGCTGTATCGCCGACTTCTAAGTCGGCAGGGTGTCGGCCTCGCCGGACGCCCCGCGGGTTTAGAAACCCGCGATACAGCAGGCTTGGAAGCCTGCGGTGCAAAACGAGCATGAAATATCCTGGTTAGATGGCGGAATGTCGTGGACTTGCACCACTTGCCCGCAGGCACGCGCTCGTTAGCACCGAGGCCCGGCTCGCTTGTCCGGTTGACATTCCAAATAGATAGGCGTGGCAACTCTTCTCAATGGATGACTTATCCACCCACCAAAGTCAGTTGCCGCAAAATGGTGGGCATGGAGGGAATTGCACCCCCAAGGCTACCAGATTCTGAGTCTGGACTCTCTGCTATTCGGGTTTAACCACATGCCCGGAAAAATGTAGCGCAGACTGACTGTCGGCCGTGTTCGACCGCCGCCAGCCTGCGCTCCCTTGAAGGGATTGGTGCATCCGGCAGGACTCTCACCTGCAAACTCTCCGTTCGAAGCGGAGTATGATTGTAGTTTCACCACGGATGCGAAGGGCGTCTCCCAAGCGCACTGAATCCGGCACCCGGCCATCAGGAGCCGGCAACAAATAGCGGTGGCAATCTCGCTTGGTCTTTTGCCCAGGGACGGCGTTGCTCGCTCGTTACAGATCCCTGCGGATATGCGCCTCACTCGCGCCTTGTCCCTCGCCAAAAACCCTGCGCGATCTTGCCACCGCAACTTATTGCCGGCTCCTTTACTTCGACCGTGCGTGGTCTCTCCCGGCGCGCCGGATTCACTTGGGAAAAATGGAGTCCCGTGCGGGAGTTGCACCCGCCTGGATGGTTTTGCAGACCATTGCCTCGGCTGCTCGGCCAACGGGACAGAATATGAAAGTGCAGGCGAACGCAGTCACGGCTGGAGCTGCTGGGTTCGCCTCGGGGTTGGTAATTCGTGCGGCATGCACAGACAAACCATCGTGGCGCATTCTTACTTGGGGTCAGGAAGCCGGGATTCGCACCCGGACCGTCTCCTTCACAGGGAGAGATGCTGCTGTTACACCACAATCCTGACGGAAGCTGGAGCCCCTGGTCGGACTCGCACCGACGAATACGGGTTTACAAAACCCGCCCTGTGGCTGCTGAGGCACAGGGGCGCTGGAAATGGGGAATCAAGAATTGCGAATTGCGAATGAGAGGGGCGTCACCGGTTAGGTCGGCGAGCGGGGTGGGCGTTCGTCATTCGCCATTCTCAATTCGCCATTTGAAATGGTGCTCCCACGTGGATTTGCACCACGAACCTCCGCCTTCGCAGGGCGGCGTGCAGGGTTCTCGTTACACCTTGAGAGCGTTGGCGTCCGTGGCCGGACTCGCACCGGCTAGGACCTGCTTGAAGGGCAGGTTGCGCGAGCTGCTTTGCATTCACGGACGAGAAGTGGTCCCCGAGGCAGGTATCGCACCTGCGTCTCCTCCTCTTCAGGGAGGCGCTAATCTGTCTCAGCTACCCGGGGATTGTCGGAAGGCGACGGACCGGAGTCCGGCGCCCGTAAATGGTCGTCCCGCGCGGTAACGCTCCGCGGTCTCTCGCTTATCGGGCGAGTGCTCTGCTATTGAGCTACGGGACGATGGTGATCTGGGGTTTTTCGCCGAAGCGATTGGCTGGGCGAAAGACGAGTGTTGCGCGAGTCACCCGCGGGATGCGAAGCGGGCGGCGCGGTTTGTAGCTGCGGCGCAGCGGCAACTGACTTTGGAATCGGAGGGGAGGTTTCATATCGATGCCTTTGGTTGAGGGATAAGTGTTGGGTCGGGGGCAAAATGGCGGAAGGCGTCGGTAATGCTCCGACCTCGGCGATGCCGATCCTGTTTTCGGGACAGGTGCAGCCAGCTTATATCTGCCTGCCTTCCGTTGGATGATCAGGGTGAATGCCACTCGCGCTTCGGAGCTGAAATGCCGGATCGCCCTTGCTTTTTCAGCGACACTGTCGCCTCGGATACTTCACCCTGGAGAATGGCTGCCAGACTTGGACTCGCACCAAGACAAGCGGCTTAACAGGCCGCCGTGCTACTTTGACACCATCTGGCAATGGTGCTGCCGGCAGGAGTTCCACCCGCATTGGTCCACTTAGAAGGTGGATGCCTGATGTGTTCGGCCACGGCAGCATGGGAAAATGGTCAGCGCGGCAGGATTTGCACCTGCGGTCCCCCGGTCCCAAGCCGGGTGCGTTGGCTGCTACGCTACGCGCTGTTGCGCCCCGGCCTTGGGAGAAGACCGGGGCGGTGGAGTCGCGGGGCATGGATTCCCTGGAATCGGCCTCGCGGTAAGATGGGAAAGTGGCGGACTTGAAGGGAGTTGCACCCTCAACCCTCCCGCAGACAACGGGGCGCTCTGCTACTTGAGCTACAAGTCCTCTGGTGGGAAGCGCTGGGAATGCTCCAGTTCGTCGCTTCCGGCCTTGTTTTGCGACATCCGATTTACAGTCGGACGGCCGGATCGCTTCCCGGAAAACTGGTAGCGGGAGTGGGAGTCACACCCACCTGTAGAAGTTTATGAGGCTTCTCTCTGTGCATTGGTCGAGTTTCCCGCAGTGAAAGGGGTGGAGTCGGTGGGGTGCCGTTCAGTTTCTTGCAATTCTCATTAGCACCCGGGTTCAGCCGGGTGTTGCCGGGGAAGAGAATCGGGCTGCCGTTTTAGCGGCTTTGGCGGAGGCTCCAACCTCTGCGGCAAGGCCGAAAAGCCGCTAAAGCGGTTGTGATCATCCCCGTGCCTAGACACCCGGCTGAAGCCGGGTGCTAATGAGATGGGGAATCAGCTGCAAGGAGATGGGATGCGCCCCCAAGACGCCGAGGGCGACTCTGAGATTTGAAATCTGAGATTTGAGATTTCAAATTAAAGAATGGCAGGCCGCCTTGGTGCTGCCCCAAGCCGACGGAGTTTTGGAGACTCTGTGGCGCAAGCTGGCGCGCGGCCTGTAGTAAGATGGAAAGAAGCGACTCGCAGCTCGGAGTCGCGAAGGGATTGGTGCGGTTGCCGGGAGTTGCACCCGGACGTGCTCCGTGGCGGGAAGCTATTCTGCTGTTAAATCACAACCGCGAAAAATAGGGGGGCCGTTTTCACCACAGAGATCCGATGAGCACGGAGAACAACAAGAGCAGGTGGAGCCAGCAGGAACTCACGAATCAGCGAACCTGTCGCGAGCGACGAGTTTCTGTTCTTCTCTACACTACAACCCTGCAGATTCCTCGCGCCCCGCGAGGATTTTGGCGCGCGGGCGGTCCCCGCCCGCAGCGGCTCCGCACCTGCGAAGGCGCAAGAAAACCCGAGCGCCCTGGCTCCGATGGTGCCGCTGCGACCGGGGACCGGTCGCGCTCCGCTTGGGTTGCGGCCCGGCCGCCCTGTTTTCATCGCGTCTCTGTGGGTAAATTGAATCAGTTCGACTGAATGGTGACGGCGTAAAGTAAGAGGGCCGGGAGCGTTCGTGCTCCCGACCCGTGCCATACTAACAAAGAACAAACACCTCTTGGTCATCTTACGATGCCAACCCGCGGGTTCACGGCGGATCTTTCGGTGTTTGAGGCACACCTTCTAGGAAGCCTTTAGAATGTAAAAGCGTATCAAAGTCTCGCTGGCGGCCATCCTGACTACGGATGGACACACCGCACCGGTAGAGCACCATGGCTCGCCTCCGGCTAAACTGTTCTGGCGGGACCGACATCATATTGATGTCATCAGACTACTCGTCACTGTGCTGGGCCTTTCGGTTTGTATGTGTTGCTGGTCATCACATGGGTTGAATGTCATCCGACCAATAAAAAACCCTGCTCACTTTTCAGTAAGCAGGGTTGGTCGAAAATGAGTTCTCTCGTTACCTGCTTACTGGGGGGGCCTTCGGGTTGGAGCCGGAAAGGTATCCCGGCCGACCGATATGGCGCCCCAGACTGAACGCGCCATCACAACGCGTCCACTCCTGACGGTTCGCCGAGGCGACCGTCATTCTGGTCAGTTGTGATTTCGATTGGTTCATACAGGTAATGTTTGAATCTGGCTGTATTTCTACGGTGATATTTAGAGTGCGTCAACAAATTGTTGAAAATATTTCAACATTTGTTGCGGCAAGGGGTAGGTAGCTTGGAATTAATGCGTTTGCAGTGGTGGTTAAAGGTGGGATTGGTGGGGTTACCTAAGTCATGGGTACAGATGGGTGTCTAAGTTGGGAGTAGGACTGAACAGGTGATTTTTGCAGAGGAATTTGGGGCAAAGGAATGGGGGCAAAGGAATGAAGCTACAAGGTTTCCGATTGCCCATTCCTTTGCCTCCATTTCTTTGCCGAGTCAGCTTCGGGCATTGGGCGGTTTCGGTGGCCGGAGATCCGCCTCGTCACCTCGGCGGCTACAAGCATCGGCCGTCTCGTAGCTTAATGGCCGCCGGTGACGGTGTAGCCTTGGCGGCGGAGGTCTTCGGCCAGTTCTTGTTCCATCACAAGCGCGGCTTCGTAGGGCATTGGGTTCAGATGCGCGTAGAGTTCGGGGAGCAATCGGAGGCCGAACTTTTTCACGGCCCAGGCGGATTGTATGCCGTTCTTATGATTGGCGAAGCGTTCCGCGGGCGTGAGGCCGGTCATGCCGACATAGACGCAGGGCTGGGCGGGCTGACGGGCGGGGTTTTCGCGCAGGACTTTGCGGACGCGCGCGATCGCGGGGCGCAGAAGCACGACATAGACACTGTGATGGAAGCAGGCTTCGTGCGTGGTCTGGCGCGCGAGGCGGCGGCGTTCCTCGAAGACATTGCGGCGCTTCATTTCGCTGGACGTTCGCGTTGGAAGACCTCGAGCCAGCCGGCCATCAGGGCGTCGGCGATGGTTTTGGATTGGCGGCATTCGGCCAGCGTTTTGCCCCAGTAGAAACCGACCCAGCCGGAGGCAACGGCGCGTGATTCGGTGAGGAAGCGCGCGAATTCGGGGCCGGAGCATTTGAGGGGAAAGGTCTCTTCGATTACGACAGGCTTGCCGAACGCGAAACCGCGCAGGGTCGCGAGTTCCTCGACGATTTTTCCGGCCTCGGGATAGAGATGGACGCTGATGAAATCGAGGTCGGGGACAATGGCTTTGGGCTCGAAGCCCGAGGTCAGGCCGGGGCGGTCGAGGCTCCACGGGACGAGGCCGACGGTGATGGGCGTGGCGGGATCGACGGTGCGAATCGCACGCGTGAGTTGACGAATCCAGGCTTGAGCCACGGCGGTGCGCGGGCGTCCGGCGAGATCGAGGGAGATGCGTTGTACGAAGTGTTTGCCGGCGAACGCGGGGCCGAGCCAGTCGCTCGCGGGCGGGCCGGCGGGGGCGACCGGCTCATTCATCAGGTCGTAGCAGAAGATCGCGGGGCTGCCCCGGCCCGCGCGGGCGACGGCTTCCCAGAAGCGTGCCTGCACGGCCCAGCGGCGCGGTTCGGACAAGGTGTCGTACCACGCGGGCACGTCGCGTTTGTGGTAGCAGCCGAGGCCGGTGACATCGAGACGGAGGCCGGTGGTCTCGGCGAGGCGGACGAGTTTTTGGAATTGCGCCAGTTGCGCGCGGTCGGGCTCGTGTTCGGTGGTCATGAAGCGGCCGAGCTGCAAATGCACGCGCACAACGTTCGCGCCGAGTTCTTTCATTTCCTGAAAGTCCTCCGCGACGGTGGGCCACTCAGCGTGCCAGTAGTCTTCGAGAAGGCGGCCGCGGTCGTCGTGATCGTAGTTGAAGCCCCACGGTTGGAAGGGACGGCCGGAAGGGTGCAGGACAAATCCGCGCTGGTCGGGCGCGACGCGGACGGGTTCGAGGGGCGGCGGTTCGGCGGAGAGGAGAGCGAGGGGGAGAGCGAGAGAGGCCAGCATGCCGATGATCCGCAGCAAGGATGCGAGGCGCAGAGGATTCAGCCACGCGGGGCGGCGCGCTGAGTGGATGAACGGAGGCTGATGGTGCGGTTGGAAATACATCGGGGCACCATAGCGGGATGATTCGGGCGCGGGCAAATGCGGGGTGGCGCACGAGCACGTTGCCTCCGTGTAGCGCGGACTTCCAAGTCTGCCGTGTCGCGGGTTTCCAAACCCGCAGACCGTCCGGAGAATCCAAACGCCCCGACTGGTCGATCACGCCCCGAACGGGGTCGCGCCCGCCGATTTGGAAATCGGCGATACAGCAGGTTGGGAAACCTGCGCTACGGGACGGCGTGCAATCGGGGTTAGACAAGCGCGCAGGGCGCTCCTATCGTCCGCGCCCAATGTCCGAAGGACTTTTAACAATTGCCGGGCGCACGTTTCGCTCGCGGCTGCTGCTGGGCACGGGCAAGTTCGCCTCGCCCGAGGCCATGCGCGACGGGCTGGCGGCCAGTGGAACGGAGATCGTCACCGTGGCGCTGCGGCGCGCCGATTTGAGCGGAAAGAAAGATCCGTTCGCGAACATCCTCGAGTTCATCGATCCGCAAAAATACCTGCTGCTGCCCAACACCAGCGGGGCGATGAACGCCGAGGAGGCGGTGCGGCTGGCGCGCCTGGCGGTGGCCGCCGGGCTGCCGAAATGGGTGAAGCTCGAGATTCATCCCGACCCGCGCTATCTGCTGCCGGACCCGATCGAGACTCTCAAGGCCGCGGAGATTCTGGTGAAGGAGGGCTTCATCGTGCTGCCGTATATCAACGCCGATCCGGTGCTCGCGAAGCGCTTGCAGGACGTGGGCACGGCGACGGTCATGCCGCTCGGTTCGCCCATCGGCTCGAACCGCGGGCTGCAGACCCGCGACCAGCTTCGCATCATCATCGAGCAAGCCGTCGTGCCGGTCGTGATCGATGCCGGCATCGGCGCGCCAAGCCACGCGGCCGAGGCGATGGAACTGGGGGCGGACGCGGTGCTGGTGAACACTGCGATTGCCATCGCGAACGATCCGAACCGCATGGCCATGGCCTTCAAAATGGCGGTCGAGGCGGGCCGCGTCGCCTACGAGATCGGCCTCGGCGCGCCGCTGGACACGGCGAGCGCGACGAGTCCGCTGACGGCGTTCTTGGATTGAAGCGGGCACATTGATTTGAAAATGTTGCCGCCCATGAAACCCGCTCGCCTTCGCGCTCATCTGGGGGCCGTCCCGTTTCGACGATTCAGTCTGCGTCTGGAAAATGGCCGGGCGCTCAAGGTTCAACGCCCGGAGCTTGCCGCCTTGTCGCCGGATGGGGGAACCTTGTTGTTGTGGGGTGAGGACGGGGGCTTGGCGGAGATCGTGCATACGGAGGCGGTGGCGGGCGTGGAGTTCGTGGCCGGAGCCGTTCGGAGATCGGCCGCAGGAGGGCAGGCGGCTCGCCCGCGAGTACCCCGGGTGTCGTCACGCGTGACAGGTCCGGGCGGCGAGACGCCGCCGGAACTCGCAGGCAGGGACGCCTGCGATACCAGCGCGGCGGAGCGCCGGGCATTGCCCGGCACGAGGCGCCGGCTCTCGCCCAAGCCGAGCGATGCTCGGCGCTCCGCGGAGGTGCGCGGAGCGCGGGCGCAGCCGGTGCCACGAGCAAGAAAAACTTCCCGCAGACCGGTGGCGAAGGGGTAGGCCATCCACTGTCCCACCCCCATAACCACCCGAACTTTTCAACATGCCTGCTCCCTCCATCCCCACCGACCGTCTCCACGCGCTGCTCGCCGGCTGCGCGAAGGCCCGCGTCCTCGTGCTCGGTGACGTGATGCTCGACCAGTTCATCTGGGGCAACGTGAGCCGCATTTCGCCCGAGGCGCCGGTGCCGGTGGTTGAGTTTGAGCGCGAGAGTTTCATGCCCGGTGGCGCGGCCAACGTGGCGCGGAACCTCACGGCCTTTAACACGGCGACCGAGCTGCTCGGGGTCTGTGGCAACGATCCTGCGGGCCAGCAACTGCACACGCTGCTCACTGAGAATCGGGTGGATTGCCGCGGTTTGCTGCCGGTGCCCGGCCGGATGACGACGCGCAAAACCCGCATCATCGCCCAGCGCCAGCAGGTCGCGCGCGTGGATCGGGAGACACGGACGGACATTGATCGGGCGACGCAAAAACGGGTCCTCAAAGTTCTGGATCACCGGCTGGCCAAGGCGGACGCGCTGATCATCGGGGATTACGGCAAGGGCGTCGTCACGCAGCCATTGCTCGATGAAATCAAGAAGCGCTGCCGGGCGCGGGGCATCTGGCTGAGCCTCGATCCGAAGCCGGTGCATCAGCTCAATCTCACGGGCCTCTCGCTCATCACGCCGAATCGCAAGGAGGCGTTTGAACTGGCCGGGATGGCCGACGGGCGGCGCGGCGCCGATCCGCTGAGGGACACCGCGTTGCTGGCAGTGGCGGAAAAGATTCTGGCGGAGATGCAGCCGGCCGTGCTGCTCATCACGCTCGGCGAGAAGGGGATGCTGCTGTGCCAGCGCGGTCAGCAGCCCTTTCACATTCCGACGGCGGCGCGGGAGGTGTTCGAGGTTTCCGGCGCGGGCGACACGGTGATTGCGTCGTTCACGCTGGCGATTGTGGCGGGGGCGTCGCCGCTCGAGGCGGCAATCTTTTCCAATCACGCGGCGGGCGTGGTCGTGGGCAAGCTCGGAACGGCGACGGTCACGCCGGCGGAACTGCTCGCGAGTTTCGAGCGCGAGGGGTGAGCCACGTCATGTTCCACCCCCATGAGGCCGCGCTGACGAAGCGCGCCGTTTTTCTGGATCGCGACGGCACGCTGGTGATCGAGAAGAATTATCTCAGCCGCCCCGAGGACGTGGTGTTCTTTCCCGGCGCGGCGGCGGCGTTGCGGCGGCTGCGGGAGGCGGGTTTCATGCTCATCATTGTCACGAACCAGTCCGGCATCGGGCGCGGCTACTACACGCTCGAGGACATGCACCGCGTGAACGAGCGGGTGACAGACGAACTGGCGCGGGAGGGCGTGCGGTTTGAGAAGATTTACTTTGCGCCCGAAGCGCCGGAGCAGCCGAGCCGCGGGCGCAAGCCGTCGCCGCAGTTTTTGTTCGATGCGCGGGATGAATTCGGGATCGACCTCGCGCAAAGCTACATGGTGGGGGACAAGCTGCTCGACCTGGAGTGTGGATGGAACGCGGGCGTGAAGCGGAGCTTTCTGGTGCGCACAGGCTACGGCGCGGAGGTGGAGAAGAAGGAGCCGCAGAAGGTGATGCGCGCAACAGTGGTGGATGGGCTGGCGGACGTGGCGGCGGCCATTCTGGCGGACCGATCGTAGCTGGAGCCGCAGGTGATCTGCACGGTACGAGCCTCCTCACCGGCTCTGGATCCTTTGACAATTCTCATCCGCACCAGCAGCCGTTCGGACTTAGAAAAAAGCCATTCTGCGCAACCTCCGAGCAACCATTGGCGCGGACACCTTGGACCTCTGTCCACTCCCATTTTTAAGAGGCACTGGCTTTGGTTGGCGGCGGAGAATTGGACCGGTTGACGGCCGGGCATCGGCGTTCAGCGATGCCTGGCAGAACCGATTTTTTGCCGTCCCGAGCGGGTGCTTGACGCTTGGGGGGGTGCGTCCTAGTGTGCCGCGCTCGTTTCCGCGCGGGGACCAAACTCATCGTCGGTCAGCGCCTTGTTTCAGTATTTTACAAAAGATTTGCCTGTGAATGTTACCGTCGAAAATTTGGCCCCCTGCAAAAAACTCGTCCGCGTGGAAGTGGACGCCACCGTCGTGGATGCCGCGTTCCAAGAGGTGACGCGCGAGTTTCAAAAGTCCGCCCAGTTGCCGGGATTCCGACCGGGCAAGGCCCCGCGCGAGCAGATTTTGAAAAGCTTTTCGGGGAAAATCGACGAGGAGGTCAAACGCCAGTTGATCGCGAAGCATTACCCCAAGGCGATCGAGCAGGAGAAGCTGCGACCGGCCACGTATCCGGACATCGAAGAAATTCAGTTTGGCCGCGGGATGCCGCTGCAGTTTGCCGCCACGCTCGAGATCGAACCCGACTTCGAGCTGCCCGTTTACAAGGACCTGCCGCTGAAACTGGAGAAGGGCGTGGTCACCGACGCGGACGTTGACCGCGCGATCACCGTGTTGCGCGAGCAGCAGATCAAGTATCGCGATCTCGACCGGCCGTTGGCGGCTGGCGACATGGCCGTGGTGAATTATCACGGCACCAGCGAGGGCCGGGTGATCACGGAGATTTCCCCCACGGCGCGCGGGCTGACCGAGCAGAAGAATTTCTGGGTGGAGATCAAGCCCACGTCCTTCATTCCCGGCTTCAGCGAACAGTTGATCGGGGCCAAGACCGGCGAGAAGCGCACCGTCACCGTCACCTTCCCTGCGGACTTTGTGGTCCCCGAGCTGTCCGGCAAACCGGGCGTGTATGAAGTCGAGATCGTCGGCCTCAAGGAAAAGACGCTGCCCGAGGTCAACGACGAGTTCGCCAAAACCTTTGGCGCTGACTCCATGGAGAAACTTCTGGCCGGCGTGCGCGCGGACCTCGAGACCGAGCTGAAGTTCAAAGAAGGCCGCGCGCTGCGCGAGCAGATCATCCGGGAATTGTTCGCGCGGGTTCCCTGCGACCTGCCCGAATCCCTCGTCCTCGAAGAAACGCGCCGGGTGGTCTATGGCATCGTCCAGGAAAACCAGAAGCGCGGCGTGCCCCAGGAGACCATCGAAGCGCAGAAGGAACAGATCTTCTCGATGGCCAACGCCAGCGCGAAGGACCGCGTGAAACTGCAGATCATCCTCCTCCGCATCGCCGCGGCGGAGAAAATCCAGGTGGGCGAATCGGAGTTGATGCAGCGCATCTATCAACTCTCCGAGCAGAACCAGGTGCCGATGGACAAGTTCATCGAGGACATCAAAAAGCGGAATGCGGTCGGCGAAATCCGCGAGCAGGTCTTGTGCAACAAGGTCCTCGATTTTCTCCAGCTCAACGCGAAGATCGAGGAAGTCCACGGCAGCGTCGCCGAGCCGGCACCCGCAGCTTCCTGAGCAACTCTCCGTCCTTTCGTCAACGGCCTGAAGCAGTCAACGGCTGCTTCAGGCCTTGTTGTTTGGCCGGGGTCACGGCTCAGTACCTTTCGCGCAGCCCAACGATGCGAAAAGCCTCCATCGGCGCGGCGGGATCGCGTGGGACCATGAGGCGCTGGGTTTGGATGAGCTGGTAGAGGCGTTGGTAGGTCTCGCGCGTGGCTAGGATTTCCCCGGGTGCGGCGGCGGCGGCGAGCGTGGTGACGCGGGTGACAGGTTCGCCGAGGACTTGAAAAATCATCCGTTGCGCCGAGCCAAAGAATCCATGCAGGGCCGTGCTGGTGTGCAGCGCGAGGCGGAATTCCCCCGCGATTTCGCCGCTGGTGACGAGGCGGGTCTGGTGGCGCTTGAGTTCGGTGCGGATGGCCAGGGCGGCGCGCAGCGCGTGTTCGTGCTGGTGCGGGTCCGGCTCGGGACTGCCGAAGACGGCGAGAAGCTGGTGCTCGTCCACCTGCACCAGATTGCCGTGCGCGGTCAGAATGAGTTCGAGGGCGAGATTCCATGGCTCGGGCCAGGCCTCCGCAGCCGCGTCCGCGTCCGCGTCCGCGCGGGCGGCGCGGGCAAACCGCAGGGTGAGCAGCGTGATCTCGGACCGGGCGGCCACGGGCACGAGGGCATCGCGCCGGGCTTGGGCGGCAAGCTGGCCGAGGGTTTCCGCGGAGAATTGATAGAGGAGGCGCTGATAAAAACTGGTCTTGAACTGCCCGCGTTCCTGACTGTCCTGGGCGGCGATGCTCACGGCGGCGATCTGGGCGGCAGCGGTGACGAGTTTCACATCGTCTTCGGTGAAGCCGAGATCGCGGCCCGTGCCGTCGAGACTCAGCACGCCGAGGACGCGTTCCTGCCAGACGAGCGGCACGTAGAGGGCGGCCTTGATGTCGTGCGGGAGCGCCGTGCGGGCGGCGTCGGCGCGGTCGATGATGCGCCGCCAGACGACGGGCTTCTGTTCAATCAGGACCTGCCGGGACAGGGTTTCACTGACGGCGGGTTCGCCGGGGGCGAGATAGGCCTTGAGCACGAGTTGCTTGGTTTCCGGATCGAGGAGTTGAAGCGTGCCGCGCCCGGCGTCGGGCACGGCGGCGAGGAGCTTGGTGAGAAAAATTCCAGCGAAGGTGTCCAGGGACTGGCGGCGGGGAACGTGGGCGAGCAGTTCGGACAGCAGCGCGAGCCGCGCCGGATACGGGTCGGCCATCGTCGGGACGGACGGCGGCGGGCGCTCGGGTTCCTCAACCGGCTCGGCGTAGATGACGCCGCCGGACGGAAACTCGGCGGCGTCATCGTCGCCTGCCGTGCGCTCGGGGTCGGGTGATCCGGGCAAAATCTGGAGCACGGTGTCGCCCAGCGAAACGGTGTCGCCGGGCAGAATGGCGACGGCACCGCTGCTGCGCTGGCCATTGACGAAGGTGCCGGCCCGGCTGCCCAAATCTTCGATCCAGACCCGGCCGCTGTCTTCCCAGATGCGGGCGTGGCGGCGCGAGACGTTGATATCCGTGCTGAGATCCAGGTCCGGGCGGATTGTCCCGCTGAGCCGCCCGACGAGAATCTCGCCCGGCGGGAAGGCGGCCGTTCGTCGCGTCCCGCGAAAGGTGTAGAAAATGCGCATCGTGCTGGACTGGTGATTGGATTCGTCGGCGGCCGGACGCTGGGGAAACAGCTTGTTATTTTCAATGCCGAAACGGATTTTGCAGCCGATGACGGAAGGCGACAGTAATGCGGACCCAGTTACGGAGGGCGAATCCACCCACATTCTCACGGGGCTTTATCCCGGGCTGAAACTGGGCGCCGGTCGCTATTCCTTGCTCAAGCCGCTGGGGCACGGCGGCGCGGGCGAGGTCTGGCTGGCAACCGACACGGTGTTGAGCGAACCCAGCGCGCTGAAGCTGTTGCCGCCGGCGAAGGAGGGCGACATCGGCGCGTTCGAGGACCTGCGGCAGGAGACGCGCCGCAGCCGGCGGCTGAGTCATCCGAACATCATCCGCATCTACGATTTCCATAATCTGCCGGGCGAGATTCCGTTCATCTCGATGGAATATGTGAAGGGGGTGAATCTCGACGCGTTGCGCGAACGCGCGCCGCAGGGAGTGCTCAGTTGGGAATTCCTGCGGCCCATCCTGCGCGACCTGTGCGAGGCGCTGGCGTATGCGCACAGCGAGGGCCTGGTGCATCGCGATCTGAAACCTTCCAACCTGCTCCTCAACGAAAAGGGGCAGTTGAAGCTGGCCGATTTCGGCATCGCGGCGAGTTGCCGCGAACCGTACGGGCGCGGCGCGGAACGCCACCGCGGCTGGGGCACGCCGGCGTATGTCAGCCCGCAGCAACTGGACGGCGGCGTGCCGTCCACCAGCGATGACCTCTATTCGCTGGGCGCGAGTTTGTACGAACTGCTCACGGGCGTGCCGCCGTTTTTTGAAGGCGAACTCGAAATCCAGATTCGCCTCGCCACGCCGCAGCCGATGGCGGAGCGGCTGCAACGATTTGGTCGCGTGAATGAAATTCCGGCGGGGATCAGCGCGCTCGTGATGGATTGTCTGGCCAAGGATCCGGCGCGGCGACCGATCACCGCGCGCGAGGTCCAGCAACGGATCGAGAATGCGTTCGTGGCCCCCAAATCGCAGCGCTTGCCGGCGGGTGGCGTGCTGCCCGCTCCTCCCGCCCCGCCGCCCCCGCCGGCCCCGGCGAAGCCCGCAGCACTGCCGCGGCTGACGGCGGTCAAACCGACCTTGACCCGCAAGCCGCGGACCGGCGGGACTGCGGCGGCGAGCAAGGGTGGCAGCCCCGACAGCTTATACCGCGCCGAGCCACGGAGCGCCCGAACGGTGCCGCTCGGATGGATATTCCTCCTGCTCGGCTTGGCGGCGCTGGTGTGGGTCGGCAGGCAGGCCATGAAGGTGGAGCCGCGAATCCCGAATGCTGTGAGCGGACTGGAGCTTCCGCCGCTGACGAACGCGGCGTTCACGCTGGAGCGGGAATTAACGGGAAATAAGGACCCGATCACCGCGGTGGCCGTGACCCGGACCGGCGAGTGGTTGGCGGGCGGCGCGACCGATCACACCGCCCGCGTCTGGGAACTGGAGGGAAAGACGCCCAAAACGTTTGTCGGCGACGGCGGGTTGTTTGAGGTGCTCGCGATTTCTCCTTCCGGAACGTGGCTGGCGGCGGGCGGGGTAAACCATGCGGTCAAAGTCTGGGAGGTGAAACGGCGGCTGCTCCAGTTGACCCTGCCGGCGCACTCGAACGCGGTGACCTGCCTGGCTTTTTCACCCGACGGCGGCGCACTGGCCAGCGGCGGACAGGACGGCAAAATCTCCGTGTGGAACATGCCGACGGGGCTGAGCAATTCCGCGTGGAGTGGTCACCGCGGACCGGTGCGGGCGGTGGCTTTTGCGAGCGATGGCGCGTCGGTGGCCACGCTGGGGCGCGACGAAATGGTGCGCGTGTGGCACCCGCGTAACGGTGTCCGCCTCGGCGAGTTTTCCGTGACCAATCAGGCGACGGGCGCGGTCGGTTTTTCCGCAGATGGATCGTTGCTCGCCACGAGCAGGGGCACAGAGATCGTGGTGTGGGATGTCCGTGGCCGCTCCGTCTGGCGGCGGTGGTCCGCGCCGGACGGCGCGGTCGTGGCGAGCGTGGCGGTGGGGGCAGACGGGCTGGTCGCCAGCGGTGATCGCCACGGCGAGATCATGCTGTGGGCGGCGGGGAGCGGACGGCGGCTTCAGACTTGGGCCGGCCACTCAGACGAGGTCAGCACGCTGGCGTTTTCCAGTGACGGACAACGCCTCGTCAGCGGCGGTGCGGACCGTGTGGTGAAGGTCTGGCGACGCGGCGAGGGGCCGTGATGGCCCGCCGGAGCGCGGCATTCATGCCGCTTCAGCGTGCGACCTGCCGACGTGTTTGAACGCGCTGCGACGTTCGGACGTTGAAGCGGCGTGAACGCCGCGCTCCGTGCGCAACGGCGCGCGAGCCGCCGCGCCCACGGCCCGTGCGACCGCGTCGGGGCGGGGCATTCCTGCCGCTTCAGCGCTCGACCTGCTGGGGTGTTTGAACGCGCTGCGACGTTCGGACATTGAAGCGGCGTGAACGCCGCGCACCGTGCGCTCCTCGCGTGGCGGCACCGCTCTCTCGCCCGCCTCACGCTTTCGGATACTCCCACGGGCCGCGGTATTTGCGGCTGAGCAGCGCGTTGGCATCGGCGTCGCCGACGACCTGTTCCTTCGCGCCGTCCCATTGCAGGCTGCGGCCGAGCTTGAGGGACATCATGCCGAGCATCGGCAGCACGGAGGAGCGATGCGCGGACTCGATGTCCGCGACTGGCTTGCGGCCGGTGTCGATGGCTTCGAGGAAGTCCGCGTAGAGCTGTTTGAGATTATGGCCGTCGGGTTCCGCCAGTTCCGAATTCACATGCACGGACTTCTCCTTGCCGTCGGCGGGATAGAACGTCCAGCCATCGCGCCAGCCGATGTGGAGCGTACCCTTGGTGCCGTAGAAATAGGCGCCCACGTTGTGTTTCTCCGCGTTGTTCGCGGCGAATTTCCGGTGCTCCCACGTCATCGTGCACCCCTCAAAATCATCCACCGCCACCTGATGATCCGGCGCATCGGTGGTCTGCTCCTGGTCGTTCAATACGGCCGCACCGGCGATGTCCCGGCCGCCGGTGGAATACACGCGGCGCGGATATTTCTCGTCGGTCCACAGCATCACCTGATCGAGCCAGTGAACGCCCCAGTCGCCGAGTTGGCCGTTGCCGTAATCGAGGAACTGCCGCCAGCCGCCGGGATGCAGCTTGGTGTTGAAAGGCCGCAGCGGCGCGGGGCCGCACCACAGGTTCCAGTCCATGTTGTCCGGCGCCTTGCTGTTGCCCTTGGGCAGTTCGCGTCCGCCGCCGTAATGCACGAAGCACCGCACCATCCCGACCTTGCCCACGTGGCCGTCGCGCAGAAATTTCATCGCCGAAACATGATGCGGCCCGATGCGCCGGTGCAGCCCGACCTGCACGGTGCGGCCCGCGGCGCGCGCGGCAGCGACCATCGCGCGGCTCTCGTTCACCGAGTGACCGGTGGGTTTTTCCACGAAGACATGCGCGCCGGCTTTCACGGAATCAATGCTCTGGAGCGCGTGCCAATGGTCGGGAGTCGAGATGATGACTACGTCGGGTTTTTCCTTCGCCAACAGCTCGCGGTAATCGCGATACGGCTTGGGCTGGTCGCCGGAGAGATCGGTCACCTGCTCGGCGGCGACCTCAAGCGCGTGGCCATCGACATCGGCGAGCGCGACGACTTTCGAGCGCCCGCTGGCCATGGCTTCCTTGAGAATATTTTTGCCCCACCAGCCCGAGCCGATCAGCGCAGTGCGCAGTTTGCGGCCCGGCTCGGCGGCGCGCACAAACGGCGCGGCGCTGAACGCGAGGCTGGCGGCGGCGGTGGAGTGGAGAAATTGGCGGCGGCTGGTTTTCATGGCAGTTCGGTCTTGTGCTCGGTGATTCGGGACCGCGAATAGATGGGCCAGCCGCGCCGAAGATGCAAAACGATTCAGGCCGGAAACAGGAGATGATGAATCACAAACTAGGAAGAAACACTGACCGGCGCTAACTGGCACTAATGGGGAAGAGCCGGCGCGGCCTCATGCACCGGAGGCGGCGGGGATTGGTTTTAGCGAGTGCAGGTGCGTGCCGGCCAGTGGTTTTGACCCGCGCGGCGCGGGCGCGGGCACAATCCCGGACGCCGCTCATTTCCCCGGCAGAAACGTGAACGCCACCGCGCCGAGAATGCAGAGGAACGCTGCGACATGATTCCACTGCGGCTTCTGGCCGAAGTAGAAGAACGCAAACGCGATGAACACCACCAGCGTCACGACCTCTTGGATGATCTTCAATTGATACGGCGAATAGGTCTGGCTGCCCCAGCGATTGGCCGGAACCATCAGGCAATACTCGAAGAACGCGATGCCCCAGCTCACCAGGATCACCAGCCCGAGCGAGCGATGCGTGTGCTTGAGATGCCCATACCACGCGATGGTCATGAACACGTTCGACACCACCAGCATGGCGATTGGCAGCCACCAGTTTTGCATTGTCTGAATCCGTTGGTTTGAGTTTTTGAAGTGCGGCGGACCCGGACTTCGTGGCCGCCGACGCGAGGAGGCGGACGGCCCCGTGGCTCCCGCGCTCCGCCTCGTCACCTCGGCGGCTGCGTCGCTACGCCAGCCGCACCGGAATGCCCCGCTGCGCCAGATGTTCCTTCACCTGCCGCACCGAGTACGTGCCGTAATGGAATATGCTCGCCGCCAGCACCGCGTCCGCCTTGCCCGCCAGCAGCACCTCCGCCATGTGTTCAAGCGATCCAGCGCCGCCGCTCGCCACCACCGGCACGCCCACGCTCTCGCTCACGCGTCGCGTGATTTCGAGATCGAAGCCCGCCTTCGTCCCGTCGGCGTCGATGCTGTTCAGCACGATCTCGCCGGCCCCCAGCGCCACCGCGCGCTGCGCCCACTCGAGCGCGTCGAGGCCCGTCGCCTTGCGCCCGCCGTGCGAGAATACCTCCCACCGCCCCGGCGCGACCCGTTTGCAATCAATCGACACCACGATGCACTGGCTGCCGAACTTCTCCGCGCCGGCACGAATCAGCTCCGGGGTCGCCAATGCCGACGAATTGATGCTCGTCTTGTCCGCGCCCGCCTTGAGCATCACGCTCATGTCAGCCACCGCCCGGATGCCGCCGCCCACCGTCAACGGCATGAAACACTGATCCGCCACCCGCTGGATCACCTCGACCATCGAGGCCCGCCCATGCGCGCTGGCCGTGATGTCGAAGAAGACCATTTCATCCGCGCCCTGCTCATTGTAACGCAGCGCCAGCGCCACCGGATCGCCCACGTTGCGCAGCTCGCCCGCCTCGGCCTTGCCGAACTGCACCCCGCGGGTGACCTGCCCGTCGTGGACGTCGAGACACGGGATGACACGTTTGGCCAGCATGATGATTCTTCCGCCCCGCCGCAAAAGCCCGCGGCCAAGGCCCGCGCATTAAGCCGTTGCCCAAGGCGGAAAGCAACTGCCAGCAAAACGCGGCCCCGCTCCCGCCGGTCTGCTCACTGAGCCGTAACGATTCAGTCGAGGCGTTTTTATTTCGACCACAGAGACACGATGAACACAGAGAAGAACGGGGGACGGCGTCGGCTACAAGAAGTCATCGATCAGTGAACGACGAACAATCAGCGAGTCCTTGGTTTTCCTCTGTGTTCATCGTGTCTCTGTGGTCCAAAAGATTCGGTTCGACTGATTGGTTACGGCTGAAGCACTCCACGCGTCCGCTCGCACCCGCTGGCGGAGTTGACTTTGCCGCCGCACCTCGAAGACTGCGCGCGCTTTAGCACATGAACTTTCCCGCCCTCACCCGCTTGCCGATGGCCGCTGACGCTGGTGCGCCCGCAGTTGTCGGCGGCGCGCTTTTGCCGACGGCACCGCTCCCGGCGGCGCGGTGATTTTTCCGGCATGGCGTCCTCCTCCCCCATCCCGCTGCTTGAGGTCCAAAACCTCACCCGCCGCTTTCCCGGCGTCGTGGCGCTTGGCGGCGTCAGCCTCAAGCTCGCGCGCGGCGAGGTGATTTCGGTCATCGGAGAGAATGGCGCGGGCAAGAGCACGCTGATGAAAATCCTCGCCGGCGTGCAGACCCCGAACAGCGGGCAAATCCTGCTCGACGGCCGGCCCGTCACAATCAACTCGGTGCCCGCCGCCGAGGCGCTCGGCATCGCGCTGATTCATCAGGAACTCAACCTCTGCGACAACCTCGACGTCGCCACCAACATCTTCCTCGGCCGCGAACCGCGCCGCTGCGGCCTCATCGACAAACGCAAAACTTACGCTGCTGCTGAGCCGCTGTTGCAAAAAGTCGGCCTCGACTGCTCGCCACGCGAACTTGTGCGCAACCTCCCGCTCGGCCGCCAGCAGCTGGTGGAAATCGCCAAGGCCCTCTCCGTCGGCGCGCGCGTGCTCATCATGGACGAGCCGACCTCGAGCCTCAGCCAGCACGAGACCGACCAGCTTTATCGGGTCGTGAAGGAACTCCGCGCGACCGGCGTAAGCGTTATCTACATCTCCCACCGCCTCGGCGAGGTGAAGGAACTCTCCGACCGCGTCGTGGTCCTGCGCGACGGCCAGAACGCCGGCGAACTCCAGCGCAACGAGATCAACCACGACGCGATGGTGCGCCTGATGATCGGGCGCGACATCTCGGGGCTCTACCAGCGTCCCTCGCATCCGGCGGGCGCGCCCGCGCTCGAGGTCCGCGGATTGCGCACACCCGTGCATCCGCGGCACGAGCTGAATTTCACCGTTCACGCCGGCGAGATCGTCGGCATGGCCGGCCTCGTTGGCGCGGGTCGTACCGAGCTGCTGCGCGTCCTCTTCGGCATCGACCGCGCGCGCGGCGGCACCGTGCGCGTCGCCGGCCAGGACGTGCGACTGCACAGCCCGCTGGACGCCATCTGCGCGGGGCTCGCACTCGTCCCCGAGGATCGCAAGCAGCAGGGCCTCATCCTCGAAATGGCCGTGCGCCACAACCTCAGCCTCGCCAGCCTGCGCCGCGACGCCCGCTCCGGCTTCCTCGACCGCGGCAAGGAAGGCGCGATCACCGAGGAAATGATCGCCGCGCTGCGCATCAAAACGCCAAACGACCGGCAGCTCGCGCTCTACCTCTCCGGCGGCAACCAGCAGAAAATCGTCATCGGCAAATGGCTCGCGTTGAAGCCGCGCCTGCTGCTGCTCGACGAACCCACGCGCGGCATCGACGTCGGCGCCAAGCAGGAGATCTACCGCCTCATGGAGGAGCTGGCCGGGCAGGGCGTGGCGATCCTGTTTGTCTCCAGTGAAATGGAGGAAATTCTCCGCATGTCCGACCGCGCGCTGGTCATGCACGAGGGCCGCCTCAGCGGCGAAGTGCCGCGCGGGAAACTGTCCGAGGAAGCCATCATGCAACTGGCCACCGGCGCGGCGAAACATTGAGCATGATGATTTTTTCAACACACACGCGCGCCGATTTTTCGTTACGAACGCCACCCGCTTTCGCACCCGTCACGTTATGAAAAGAATCCTGGGTATCACCGGCCTGCTGGTCTTCGTCTGCCTGTTCACGGCGCTCAAAAAGCCGGAGTTCCTCTCCGCCTACAACCTCCAGAACACCATCCGCTGGTCGTCGCTCTTCGGCATCGTCAGCATCGGCGTGGCGTTCGTGATCATCACCGGCGGCATTGACCTCTCCATCGGCTCGACCATCGGCCTGACCGGCTGCCTGCTCGCGTGGGCGCTTACACAAAAGCACTGGGGCGTCGGTGCATCGCTCGCGCTCGTGCTCGGCTGCTCGGTGTTGATCGGCCTCACGCACGGACTGCTCATCACCAAGATGAAGCTGCAACCGTTCGTCGTGACACTGTGCGGACTGCTCATTTACCGCGGCACGGCGCGGTTCATCACCAATGACCAGAGCGTGGGATTCGGCAGTGATTTCAAGGGCCTGAGCAAGCTCGCCGACGGCAAGATTCCGCTGCCGTTCACCGACGCGTTCACGCTGCCCGCGCCATTTGTCACCATGCTGATCGTGGCCATCGCCGCCGCGATTTTCCTGAACCAGACCATCTACGGCCGCTACCTGCTGGCGCTGGGCCGCAACGAAACCGCGGCCCGCTACAGCGGCATCAACACCGACCGCATGGTGATCCTGGCCTACGTCATCTGCTCCGTGCTCGGCGGCGTGGGCGGCATCCTGTTTTCGCTCGACCTCAATTCCCTCCAGCCGTCCGGCCTCGGCGAAGGCTACGAACTGTACGCCATTGCGGCGGCGGTGCTCGGCGGCTGTAGCCTGCGCGGCGGTGAAGGCACCATCCTCGGCGTCCTTATCGGCGCAGCCGTGCTGCGCGTGCTCAACAACGCCATCCAGCTCCTCGGCATCCCGAGCCAGCTCGAATACGTCATCATCGGTCTGGTGATCCTCGCCGGCGTGGTCGTGGACGAAATCGTGAAACGCGTCGCCGCCCGTCGCCGCGCCGCGCGCGAGTCCGTCGGCGCAGGGGCGTGAGCGCGCATTGGCGGGCCCGGAGAAATGCGGTTATCCGAGGCGCTCGATATCGCGGTGGCGACGGCTCGTCGCCACATGCTGGCGGCGACAAGCTGTCGCCACCCCGCGGGTCTGGAGATTGAACACAGCCGAGCGACAGGCGCGAAGGGATCCGCCCGATCTCGCTGGTGGCGCGCACGCGGCGGCTCGGGACGCAGATGAGTTGGCAGGGGAATTTGGGGGCAGGGGAATGCGTGGGGACGAATTGGTGGCGGGGTGTGCCGGCCAAACGTGCAGTGTCAAAACCCTTGCGGAGCGCGGGCGTTCCCCGCCCGCAGCGGGCACGCGGGGCAAAAAAAACGTCAGGGAATTTTATCGCGCCATTTCCTCGTCTCGCGCCGCGACCGGTGGCAGCGGTCGCGCTCCGCTGCGGTGGCGTTCCGCGCCGGTCAGTTTTTCATGGGGACAGCGGAATCGGTGTTGGTGGGAGCGGCGGCAACGGCAGCGGGATTATTCGCACTGGCCAAAGTTCACGAGGGGCGAAGGGATTACCGATTCTTTGGGGTGGTAACTGGCGCGCGCAAAACCGGGTCGATGTGTTATCCGAGCAGCGCCTTCTGCCGTGGCCGGAGGGAAATCGAAGTCGTTGGCGCGTGTCCGCAAGCGCTCCGCAATCGTCGCGCCGCGCGAGGCTGCGGAAGAGTTGCAGCGCCGAAAAAGCAAGAATGCGCCGGCGGGACTGGGTTCACTGAATGGTGACTCCGCGGACCAGGGGTCACTCGATGTTTGCTCTGCGCTCGTCGTGTTTCGGTGGTCCCCGCCGCGGTTTCCACAGTACGGGCACGCCTTGGCGTTTGCTCCGGTTTGATCCGTCCTAAGCACCAAGGGCCAGGCACCAGGACGGTCGAACTGGTCGAGAGCAAGGAGGCCGAGCGGCAAGGGCAGGAGCCGCCGCTCCCAATCGTCGAAAAGCACCGCCCAACGCGTGAGGTTTGGCCCTTGTTGCTTTCATGGAATCTTGCGCTTTGAACTTCGCGCTTCCGCCCCTCCCGCCCGCCGCTAACCTCGCCGCGTGATCCCCGGCATCGCCGACAACACCAACCCAGACTCACTCGCCTCGCGCCTGCGCCGGCAGCGAATGCAGGGCTTCCTCGATTTGCTCGCACCCTTTCCTCCGCCCGTCCGCATTCTCGATGTCGGCGGCACCGCGGGCTTCTGGCTGCGCAACGCCCCCGCCCTCCCCAAACCCGTCCACCTCACGCTCCTGAACCTCGACGCCGTCGCCACCGAAGGCCTCCCCAACACCGTCGCCGTCGCCGGCGACGCCCGCAACCTTCGCCAGTTCGCCGACGGCAGCTTCGACCTCTGCTTCTCCAACTCCGTCATCGAACACGTCGGCACCTTCGCCGACCAGCAGGCGATGGCCCGCGAAGTTCAGCGCGTCGCCCGGGCGTTCTTCATCCAAACCCCCAACCGCTGGTTTCCCCTCGAGCCCCACTTCCTGTTCCCGTGCTGGCAATTCCTCCCCGTCCCCCTCCGCGCCGCCCTCCACCGCCGCTTCCGTCTCGGCTGGATGCCCGCCCAACCCGACCCCGTCCGTGCCCGCCGCGAGGTTGAAGAAATCCGCCTCCTCACCACCGCTGAAATGCACCAACTCTTCCCCACCGCCGAAATCCGTCCCGAAAAAATCGGCTCCCTCACGAAATCGCTCATGGCCATCCAGCCGCGGCCGGCCAGATGAAGTTCCGAACGCGAAGCTCAAAGTTCAAAGCTCAAAGCTCAAGGGAAGCCCCAAAATCCAAGCTCCAGTGCCCCGGCCCGCGCTGTTGCCGTTCGTGAAGATATCGTCGTCTCGCATGGAGCTTGGTCCTTGGCAGCTTCCCTTGA
>BJHT01000024.1 GCA_014193395.1 Verrucomicrobiota bacterium | reverse complement strand
AAACTGATTTGGCAAGGGAATGGAGGCAAAGGAATGAAAACAAAAAGCCTTCGCGTCCCCATTCCTTTGCCTCCATTCCTTTGCCTCCATTCCTTTGCTTTCATTCCTTTGCTTTCATTCCTTTGCCCCAAATTCCGCTGCCACACACCCGGGCACCCATCCGCCGCGCGTCGCTCGCTGCCAACGTCCCCCGCCCCGCTGGACGGGCCGCTGCGGCTGGTCCTCGGCGAACACAGCCGCGCTCCGGGGGCGCGTCGTTGACGCTCGCGGGCGCTCTGTTTAGCCTGCGCCCGCGCTTATGCCCACTGAGACGATCCCCAACGCCGCGCCGGCCGATCCCGAGGGGGCAGTGTCGCGCACCGACCAGTTGTTCGCCTTCGCGGATCGCGGCACGCCGCTGACGAAGGGCCAGAAGTTTCTCCATTTCTGGGTGACCGTCGGCGTGGGTTTCGCGCGCAACCGCTGTCCGGTGCGCGCGTCCGCGCTGGCCTACGCGAGCCTGCTGGCGCTGGTGCCGATGCTGGCGGTGATCGCGAGCGTGGCGGTGAGCCTGTTGAAAAACGAGGGCGAGGAGCGCAGCAAACAACTGATCGAAACGCTGGTCAGCAGCCTCACCGCGCAGACATCGTTCGTCACCGTCGGTCCCGTCAAGCCCGCCACGGCCCCCGTCTCCGCCGAGGAAGAACGGACGCGCGCAACGCGCCGCGAAGTGGTCGAGCGCATCAACGAGTATGTGACCAAGGTGCGCAGCGGCGCGCTCGGCGCCACGGGCATGGTGGCGCTGCTGTTCATGGCCATCACCATGCTGGCGCGCATCGAGGACACGTTTAACGACATCTGGGGCGTGACGCGCGGGCGGGGCTGGTTTGCGCGCGTGGTGCAATACTGGGCGGCACTCACGCTCGGGCCGCTGTTGCTGATGGCCGCGCTGGCCTTGACGAGCAGCCCGTTTTTCACGGCCACCAAGGAAACGATCGCCGAGTTGCCGTGGGGTGCCGGCGGGGCGCTGATGTTCGCCTTCAAGTTCCTTCCGTTTCTCATCATGGGCGCGGCGTTCATGGTGTTCTATCAGTTGATGCCCAACACGCGGGTGGACTGGCGGGCGGCGCTCGTCGGCGGGGCTGTGGGTGGAACGCTGTGGCAGATCAACAATCTCCTGAGCGTCTTCTACGTATCGCGCGTGGTCACGCAGGAGAAAATCTACGGCAGCCTCGGCATGGTGCCGGTCGTGATGGTCGGGCTGTATCTCTCCTGGATCATCCTGCTGTTCGGCGCGCAGGTGGCGTATGTGTTCCAAAACCGCCACGCGTATCTGCAGGAACGCGAGGTCGCCAACGTCACCGAAACGGGCCGCGAATTCATCGCGCTGCGCCTGATGGTCATGGTGGCGCTGCGGTTCCAGCAGGGACAAAAAGCGCCCACCAGTTCGGAGATTGCCCTGGCCCTCGCGGTCCCCTCGCAGCTCACGAGCAAGATCATCGGCGCCCTGATGCAGGGGCAGTTGCTGTGCGAAGTGGCGGGCGTGGAAAAAGCCTACGTGCCGGCCCGGCCCCTCGTGGCCATCACCTGCCACGAAATCCTCCAGGCCCTGCGCACCGGCGGCAGCCAACTCCCGGGCACCGCCGACGGCCCGCTGCGCGCGGTGGTCGCGGAAGAATTCGAGCGCATCCAACTAGCGGAGAAACAGGCGGCCCTCGCCACCACGCTCGACGCCTTGGTGCGCCGCGCCGCTGACGGACAGCGGAATTTGAAGCAGGGGACTTGAGGCAGCAGGACTGTCGGGCAGGGAAATTTTTGGCAGGGGAATTTGGGCCGAGGAAAAGGGGGAGGGAAACCAGTCGGCGCTGAAAAACGAATCCCCGCTTCCCATCACCCTGCCCCAAAATTCCGCTGCCAATATTTTCCCTGTCCCCGCTTCGCCCGCCAACACTCATTTCTGGACCGGCTTGCCCGCGCGCTGCCACGCATTGAAACCGCCATCGAGGTGATACACCGATTCGAACCTGAGCTTCTTGAACGCCTCCAGCGACCGCCCGCTCCGCCCGCCCGATGCACAATGCACCAGATACGTTTTGGTGCGGTCCAGTTCACCGAGCCGCTTCTCAAAATCAGCGGCGTAGAAATCGAGGTTTCGCGCGGCGGCGATATGTCCGGCGGCAAATTCCTTGGCCGTCCGGATGTCGAGCACCACCACGTCCTTTTTCTCGCCGAGGAGCTTTTCACCGCCCGCGGCATCCACATGCTGGATGGTGGCCGCGACCGGTTTGTCCGCGGCCGACGCCGATGTTGCGGTGCCGCGGAGGAGCAAGGCCAGCGTGAGAAAAACCCAGGGGAGCGAGCGGATGATGATCATGGTGCGAGTTGTTAATCGACAACGGGCGGCCCGTCCAGCACCGCTACGGGTGGCGACGGCCCGCCGCCACCAACTCGGTGGGGACAAATTGTCCCCTCGCGAAACGGCTCGCGCCGACACTATCGCCGCGTTCACGGACGCACCACCACGCCATCCAGCCACACCTGTTTCACCCGCAGCGCGGAGCTGAGCAACAAAACATCCGCGCGTTTGCCGGGCGCGAGGCTGCCCACGTCCTTCGCGATTCCAGTGCGCTCGGCCGGCGTGAGGCTGGCCATGCGGATGACCTCGCACAGAGGCGCGCTGGTGCGCGACTTCATCATCCGCACCATGTGATCCAGCCCCATCGCCGAACTGGCGAGCGCGCCACCAGGGACGCGGCCGACCTTGCCATCGTGCTCGAAATCCGTGCCCGTCGTGTGATGCCCGAATTTGTACCGGCCCGGCGGGAGGTCGAGCGCACGGCTCGAATCGGTGACCAAGAGCAGCCGCTCCGGACCGATCATGCGCCAGGCAAACTCCAGCAACTCCGGCGCAAGGTGCTCGCCGTCGGCGATCACCTCGGTGCTCATTGCGCGATTCGCCAGGACAAACTGCTCCATGCTGCCCTGCATCGGCGTCCCCAGCCGCGCGCGCACCGAAGCCACGCTGCTCATCGCGCACCAGAAATGATCCACATGCCGCATCCCGGCGCGAAACGCCCGCTCCATCTCGGTCCACGACGCATTGGAATGCCCGCAGGTGATGAAGCATCCGCGCCGCTGCGCCGCCCGATAAAACGCCGCCGCGCCCGGCAGCTCGGCCGCGCATGTCGCAATGCGCACCAGGCCCGTGGCAAAATATTTCCCAAACTCCGCCGCCGTCGGATCGCGCCGCCCGGCGACCGCATGACAGCCCACCTTGTCCGCGGCGAAGAACGGCCCATAAAGATGCACCCCGCCGATGCGCGCGCCATTCGCGGGATCCGCCTCGTCACGCACCGTGCGACACGCCTCGATCATCGCGTGAATCTCAGCCGGCGATCCGGTGGTGGTGGTCGGAAAAATCGTGGTCGTGCCGTGACGCGCGTGCGCTCGGCAGGCCGTGCGCACGGCCCCGACCGTACCATCCATGAAGTCCGCGCCGCCGCCGCCATGCACATGGAGATCAACAAATCCGGGCGCGAGATACCCGCCCCGCGCCTCCACGACCACTGCGCCGCGCGGCACCCGCGTGCGGTCTTTGCCAATCTCGAGGATGCGTCCGTCACGCATCACCAGGCCCGCCGCCGGCAGCAGCCTGTCCGGTAAAATAACGGTTGCGTTGCGAATGACCGTGAGCGGTGAGTTCATGAGAAACAGGTGGATGAAAAACGGAGGCGAAGCTCCAAGTTCAAAGCTCAAAGCTCAAGGGAAACTCCAAGCACCAAGGGCCAAACGTCCGCACAACAATGCCGAACCCGGCCACGACCGCCGCCCTTCCGCCAATCCAACCACAAGCCTCGCAAAGCCCTGCTTGGTGCTTGGACTCTTGCTCCTTCCCTTGAGCTTTGAGCTTTGAACTTGGAACTTTGCCCCCTGCCCCGCCCTCCACCAACACCACTCGCGCTCATCGATTCACGCGCCCCGACACGGCCCCGCCCAGCAGCGCCTCGATCTCCGCGCGCGTGCTGTAATTGAAATCCCCCTCGATGGAATGCGCCAGGCAGCCCGCGGCCACGGCGAACGCCACGGCGCGCTGCGGTGCCGCCAGCTCGGGCGTGGTGAGCGCGAAGAGCAATCCCGCCGTGAAGGCATCGCCGCCGCCGAGCCGGTCCACAATGTCCGTGATCGCATACGGCTCGTAGCGGCCTTCGTTCAGCGGCGCGTAGCAGGCCTCGTCGGTCGCGGCTTCGTAAAACATCCCGCCCCAGTTGTTGTGCGTGGCCGAAATGCCTTCGCGCAGGGTCATCGCGACGTGCGTCAGTTTCGGAAATTGCGCGACGAGCTGCCGCGCGATGTCGCGGCACGGCTCGGTGCTGTCGGGCCGCGCGTGAATGCCCAGCATCGCGGCATCTTCGCGGCCGCCGATGAACAAGGACACGGTCGGCAACAGTTCGTGCAGAATGCGGGCGGCGAGTTCGCGGGGCGCCAGCGCCGGTTCCCAGTTCCAGAGTTTGCTCCGGAAATTCAGGTCGCACGCAATGCGCACACCGCGCGCGTTGGCCTCGCGCAGCGCCACGCGCGTGACCTCGGCCGCGTTACGTGAGAGCGCCGGCGTGATGCCGGAAATCAGAAACCACGACGCGCCCGCGAAGATCGCCGACCAGTCGTACGCCTCGGGCGGCGTGATCGCCACGGCGGCGCCGTCGCGGTCGTAGATGACATTGCCCGGCCGCTGGTTCGCCCCCGTTTCGAGGAAGTAGAGGCCGAGCCGGCCGTGCGGCGTGCGCAGGATGTGGCGCGTGTCCACGCCGAGGGAGCGGAGATTCGCCACGCACGCATCGGCGATGGCGTGCGTCGGCAGCGCGGTGACGAATGCCGCGTCCGCGCCCAGATACGCGAGCGACGCGGCGACCGAGGCCTCGGCCCCGGCGAACGTGACGTCGAGCGTGCCCGGCATGGCTTGCTGAAAACGTTTGAAACCGGGCGCGGCGAGCCGCCCCATGATTTCGCCGAAAGTGACGATGCGGCTCACGCGCGGCCTCCCCGCACGCGGGCCACGAGATCGGCGGCCTGGCGTGCGTTCGCCGTGATCGTCGCCCAGTCCTGGCGCTGGATCACTTCGCGCGGCGCGAGCCAAGAGCCGCCGAGCGCGTGGACGCTGGGTTCGGCGAGGTAGCGCTCCGCATTCTTGAGATCGATGCCGCCCAGCGGCACGAAACGCACGCCGAGATGCGCATACGGCGCGGCCGCGCTGCGCAGATACGCCAGCCCGCCCGCGGGTTCGGCGGGGAAAAATTTCAGCAGCCGACAGCCGGCCTCGAGCGCAAGTTCGATGTCGCTCGGCGTGCAGACGCCGGGCGCGAACGGCAGCCCGAGGCGCGCGGCTTCGGCGATCACGCGGGGATTGGTGCCAGGCGCGACGCCGAACGCACCGCCAGCGGACGCAACGTCGTTTACCTGTTGCGGCGTGAGGATCGTGCCCACGCCCGCGAGCATCTCGGGGACCTCGGCGCGCACGCGGCGCAAGGCTTCCATCGCGGCCGGCGTGCGCAGGGTGAGTTCCATGCAATCGACGCCCCCCGCCAGCAGCGCGCGCGCGAGCGGCGCGGCGTGCGCGGGGTCATCGACGACCAGCACGGCCACGACGCCGGTGCGCTGGAGACGGGAGAAGAGAGGTTCGGGGAAAAGAGATTGGCTCATGTGTCAGTACGGGTACGGCGCAACAGGCGCGGGGGTTTGTCAATAGTGGCGGGGGCGTGATGCGTGATGCGTGAGGGGCGCGACGTTCACGCCGCTTCAACGTAGGAAGTCGGCGCAGGTGCGATGACGGCGGGGCGTTTGAACGCAGCGATCTCTCGGCGAGTGGATTTTCCCCACGTCGGCGGCTACCCCAATCTGCCGAACGCGTCTTTGCCGACCTGAATCCAAACCCCAATCCCCGAAACGGCCTTGGCAACGGAATGGGGGCAAAGGAATGAAGACAAAAATTTCCCGTCCCCATTCCTTTGCCTCCATTCCTTTGCCCACAAATCGGGCCCCCATTCCCGTGCGCTCAAGGATGTCGGGCAATGGGAGTTTTCATACGATCTGTTCAGGCCGCTTTGAGGTGGGCCTCGGCGCAGGTACACACGCGCTGCGACATTCGAACGCTGAAGCGGCGTAAACGCCGCGCCCCAGCGCTCCCCGGCGTTTGACTTGCCCGCCCCGCGCACCCAACACTCGCACCCATGCGCTTCGAATTTGCCACCGCCACCCGCATCGTCTTCGGCCCCGGCACCGTACGCGAGGCCCCCGGCATCATCAGCGCCCTCGGCCATTCCGCGCTCGTCGTCACCGGCAGTTCGCTGCACCGCGCGCAACCGCTGCTCCGTCAGCTCGACCTCGCCGCCGTTCGTTTCACCCTCTGCCCGATCGCCGGCGAGCCGACCACCACCGAGGTCCGCACCGGCGCGGCCCAGGCCCGCGCCGCCGGATGCGACTGCGTCGTCGCCCTCGGCGGCGGCAGCGCCATCGACGCCGCCAAAGCCATCGCCGCCCTCGCCACCAACCCCGGCGATCTCCTCGATTACCTCGAAGTGATAGGGCTGGGTCATCCTCTGACCCACCCCCCGCTGCCCATCGTTGCCATCCCGACCACCGCCGGCACCGGAGCCGAAGTCACACGCAACGCCGTCCTCGCCTCGCCCGAACACCGCGTCAAAGCCAGCCTCCGCAGCCCGCTGATGCTCCCGCGCGTCGCCATCGTGGACCCCGAACTCACCCTCGCGCTCCCGCCCGCCCTCACCGCCAGCACCGGCATGGACGCCCTTACGCAGCTCATCGAGCCGTTCCTCTGCGCTCGCGCCAACCCGCTCGTCGATGCCCTCTGCGTCGCCGGCCTCCGCCGCGCCGCCCGCTCGCTGCGCCGCGCCTGCACGCACGGAGACGACCTCGCCGCCCGCACCGACATGGCCTTCGCGAGCCTCTGCGGCGGCCTCGCCCTCGCCAACGCCGGCCTCGGCGCGGTCCACGGATTCGCCGCGCCCATTGGCGGCATGTTCCCCGCGCCGCACGGTGCCGTGTGCGCCGCGCTTCTCCCGCACGCCATGACCGTCAACCTCCGCGCCCTCCAGCAGCGCTCCCCAAACTCCGAAACCCTCCACCGCTTCACCGAAATCGCGCGCCTCCTCACCGACAGTCCCGCCGCCACCGCCACCGACAGCATCCCTTGGATTCAGGCCCTCTGCCGCGACCTCCAAATTCCCCCGCTCCACGCCTACGGCCTCACCGCCACCGACATCCCCGCCGTGGTCGAAAAAGCCGCCCAAGCCAGCAGCATGAAAGCGAACCCCATCGCCCTCACTCCCGCCGAACTGGGAGAAATCCTCGCCCACGCCATCAACGGCTGAACCTGGCTGCCGCTGTCACTCAAGACACATGGCTTGAAACCACGAACCGGCACTAATTCTAATGCGCGTTCAAGATGAGGCTAACGGGTTCGTGGCGGGCGTTCGTAGAGGCGGCGAAGATCGGCGGGGGAGCGACCGAGATAATAGAGAAGGGTCACGCGCGCCATGCGGGCGTAAGTGCGCAGGACGCCGAGTTGGGTGAAACGTCGCGCGGACGTGCTGACGACGGTGTCAGCCAGGGCGAGGCGGCCGGCGGGGCGGAGCTGGCGGCACAGTTCGAACTCTTCCATCAACGGCACGTCGGGCACGCCGCCGGTCGCGGTCAGCACAGTGCGCCGGACGAAGATCGCCTGGTCGGCCATGACGCGGTGGCCGAGGTAGAGGCGCAGCGCGCATTTGAGGCGCGAGCCGCGCACGAGCAGGGGCGGGTCGCGAAATATTTTCCAGCAGCCGCCACCGACCACAGTGGCGTCATGCAGCGACGCCAGAATCGCGCGGCCCGCGTCAGGCGCGAGCCAGGTGTCGGCGTGGACCATGAGAACGACGTCGCCGGTGGCGCGGGCTGCGCCGTGGCGGAGCTGGTGGCCGCGGCCGGGTTCGGTGGTGAGGACACGGCAGCGGGCGGCGGTGGCGAGGTCGCGCGTACGGTCGGTGCTGCCGGCATCGACGATGATGATTTCCGCGATTTCGGGAATGGCCTGGAGGTGGCGCAGTGTGGCGGGAATTTCGGCTTCCTCATTCAGCGCGGGGATGATGACGGAGATGGTTTTCGGCAAGGCCCAGAGTTTTTCCTGCGCCCGGGCCTTGTCGAACAGCCGCTCTTCCCGCGCGAGGAGGGCCGCGCCGATGACGACCCAGGTAACATTGGTGGCCAGTGTGAGGAGCGAGCCGGCAACGGCGTCCGCGGCGGGGATATGATAGAGCGCGAGGATACCGAGCGCCGCAGCTTCGCGCACGCCGAGTCCGCCGAACGAAGGCACGGCGACCATCGCCGCGATGACCGGGAAGGTCCACAGCAGCTCGAACCACGGACAATCGACCGAGACGACGGCGCGCAGGCACAGCGCCATCAGCGTGCAGGAGATGGCCTGCACGACGAAGCCGAGCAACAGGCCATACGCGGCGAGGCGCGGCGTGAGGAGGAGCTGCCGAGCGGCGACGGCAAAGGAATTGAAGGTGCGCGCGAGGATGTGTTCGGAGCGCGGTCGCCAGCGAAAAATCAGCACCAGGCCGATGAGTCCGCCCGCGATGCCAACGAGCAACAGCGGCAGCGGCAGGCGCGCGCCGAACGCGGTGGCGGTCCCGAGCGCGCCCTTGGCCGCAGCGAGGGCGAACGCCACGAGAATGAAAATGCACATGCCGCCGAGTCCGAGGAAGCGCGCGAGCGGCGCGGAGGCGACGACGTTCGGCAGCGGCTGCCGAAACCAGCGCGAGTAGAGACCGGCCTTGGCGAGGTCTCCGACGGCCGGCGTGAGGAGGAAAAAACTGAGCGCGTGGCCGATGGCGTAGAGGCGCGCGGTGGCGCCGGGATGCACGGCGGCATTCGTGAGCCGCAGCATCAAGTGCCAGCGCCACGAACCCGCGAGCAGCATCAAGCCGAAGATGCCTTCCGCTGCGAGAAACCAGCCTATCTCCATGCGACGGAAAACGGCCGCCAATTCGGCGACGTCGATTTTCCAGAAGATGATTCCCAGCGCGGCGACAGTGATGACGACGGCGAGGAGCCGTTTCCACGGGAAGGAGGATTTGAGCGATGACGGGGTCACGCGAAAGTCGGGCGGTTGTGCGGGAAAGGACGGGGGAATGCAATGCGGGACTGGGGAAAGCAACTGGTGATTAGTTAGTAGCGGCCAGCTATCTCCCGAGCGGTCCTGTCGGCGGTCGCTGAGGTGCGCCAATATTTCCCGATAGGTCCGGGAGAGCGAACTGACCCGGGTGGACCGGACTGGCCGGCGCATCGGCCGTTTTTCCGAAGCCAGGAATTCTGAAATGCCCCAGCGCGGCACCGAGCTTGGGGAGAAGCTGTTCGCAGTGCTTGCGCTTCCCGCGAGATTTTGCGCTTCACTCTTTGAGCTTTCCAGCGGCGGTCACCAAACCCGGCGACGCCACAAACGTCGTCACCGGCTTCCCATCCGCCGTGCTCCACACGTTCACACGCCCGTTGAACGCCCCGCCCGCCACGCGCTTCGTGCCCGGATGCGCCGCCACCGCGTAAGCCCAATCCCCCAGCCCCGTGTAGGTGCGCAGTTCCTTGCGATCACTCAACGCGTGCTCGCGGATCAGCCCGTCCGCCGAGCACGAAAACAGCGAGCCATCGCCACGCGCCAGCCGATACGCTTCCTTCCCGAACCCGGTGATCTCCGCCTGTTTCTTCGCGTCCGATTGCTTGCGCGACTGCGCGGCGTCCTGCGCCAGCCAGACGTGAATCTTTCGATCCTGTCCCGCCGTGAACACCGTTTTGCCATCCGCCGAAAACACGACGCCGAACACGCCCACCCCGTGCCCGTTGTAGGTGCTCAAAATCTCGCCGCTCGTCGCATCGAACACCTTCGCCGACTTGTCGCGGCTCGCACTCGCGATCAAGCCGCCGTCCGGACTGAACGCCACCGCGTTTACCCAGTCCGCGTGATTGTCGATCTGCAGCTTCTTCGTCGCCGCAGGAAAACTGAAAATGCGGATCGAACCATCCGCGCACGCCGCCGCCAGCAGCTTGCCATCCGCGCTGAACTGCACGTCGAGCACCAGATCGGCCGCCGAGAAAACCACCTTCACCAGCTTGCCCGACGCCGCTTCGAGCAACCGCAGCTCGCCCAATTCCCCCGGCTGCCCGCCCGCCACCGCGAGCGTCTTGCCATCCGGACTGAACGCCAGCGCCTGCGTGCGCGGCGCGACCCCGCCCACCCGCCGCACGAGCTGCCCCGTGATCGGATTCCAAAACGTGATCTCGCGATACCCCGACACCGCCAGCTCCGCGCCATCGGGAGTGAATGCCAGCGCCGTCACCGGCACCGCCGCCGGATACGCGACCGGCGCGGGCGGATGCGTCAGGCTCGGCACAATCTCGACCAGCGCCAGCTTCGGATCGCCGCCGTCGTAGTTCGCGCCCGCCGCGATCCAGCCCTTGATCAGCGCGATCTCCGCCGCCGGCAACGCGTCCGCCTTCTGCGGCATCCGGTCATCCGCGTCCGTGGTGATGAGCAACTGATGCAGCTTGCTCGCCTCCGGTTTGCCGGGCGAAACCGCCGCGCCCTTCTTCGCGTCGGCGCGCATCAGCAACTCGAATGTGTCCAGCCGGAACCCGCCCTTCGCCACCTTCGCGTCATGACAGCTTTGACACCGCGCGATCAAGATCGGCGCGATGTCGCGACGAAAGCTGATTTCCGCCGCGGGCTTGTCCGCCGCCGCACCCGTACCGCCCGGTGCGAGCAAACACAGCAACAAAGGCAGGAACAGCAGAGGCGAAGAAAATGTCGAGTGGCGCATGGCGGATTTTGTTTCGCGCTTCAGACGGAGAACAGGTGGAAATGCGGAAATAATTTTGCCCGGCGCATCAGCCCGCCCGAAAGCCGGGAACCGATTTGGCAGCCAGACCGGGCGCAGGACCGGCAGCGGAGACTTCCCTGCCTTCATCGCGGATGGTCAAACCCGTTAATGGTAGGGTGCGTCTGTCCCCAGCGCGCCGGTGGCGTGTCCGCACCTCCGGCGGCGCGTTGAGGACTGGTGCGCCCTACCCACCCGGTCCATCCCGGGCCACGCAGCGATGGCCCCCAAAATAGTGAACTGAGTGCTCAAGCGCCGCCGTCTCCCCGCCGATGTCCTGCGCATGAGCGTCAGCACAACCGGAGTCAACGGCTATTCGTCGAACGTCGATCCTCGCACCGAGATCGGCGTCACCGTCCTCAAGAAAGCCCAGGACCAGATGAAGCAGCAGGCCACGGCGCTCATCGAGTCCATCGACCAACCGCCCCCGTCCGACCACGCCCAGCGGCTCGACACCTACGCCTGAGCCGCAGGCGTCGTCCCCGGACCGCCGGCTTCCAGCCGGCTCGCCGCATCCGCAAAACGGCACGGCAAGCTTTGTCACCCGCCGCCGCGCATTGCTGAACCGTGAGTTGATACCCCCCAGCGCGCTCAGCCGCTTCGTACTCGTCGTACGTTGAGCTGGTTGGAAGCCGGCGCTCCGGCCCCCTTTGTCACGCCTGCTCCGCCTTCGTGCCCCGCATCGCCGCACGAATCGACCTGCATCCCCTTATTGAACCGCCCCGTTCCCGCTGCTACACACGGCGCTCATGAACTCACCCGCCCTCGCCGTGCAAGTCGCGCGCCTCCTCATCTTCACGCTTCTCGTCACCGCCGGCCTCACCACCGGCGCCGCGAACTGGCCCGCCTGGCGCGGCCCCGACGGCACCGGCGTCTGCTCCGAAAAAGGTCTCCCTACCCGCTGGAGCACCACCGAAAACGTCCGCTGGAAAACCCCGCTCCCCGAGCGCGGCAACTCCACACCCATCATCTGGCGCGACCGCGTTTTCCTCACCCAGTCCGTCGGCAATGACCGCCTCCTCTTCTGCTTCGACCGCGCCACCGGCAAACTGCTCTGGCAATCCGGCGCGAAGAATGTGGAGAAGGAACTGACCCACGGCACCAACCCTTACTGCGCCGCCTCGCCCGTCACCGACGGCGAACGCGTCTATGCCTCTTTCGCCACCGGCGGCCTGTGGTGCTTCGATTTCGACGGCAAAGAAATCTGGCACCGCGATCTCGGCAAACAGCGCCACATCTGGGGCAACGCCGCCTCGCCCATGCTCCACGGCAATCTTTGCATTCTGAACTTCGGCCCCGGCGAACGTTCCTTCCTCATCGCCGTGGACAAGCTCACCGGCAAAACCATCTGGCAGCACGACGAACCCGGCGGCGAATCCGGCGAGAAAAAAGGCGACGCCAAGCCCGTCTGGAACGGCTCCTGGTCCACCCCCGTCGCCATCCGCGCCGCCGACCGCGATGAACTCCTGATGACTTTTCCCAAACGCGTCCTCGCCTTCGACCCCGCCACCGGCAAGGAACTCTGGACCTGCGCCGGCCTCAATCCCCTCGTGTACACCTCGCCCATTTTCAGCGACGGCATCGTCGTCGGCATGGGCGGCTACGGCGGCATGAGCGTCGCCGTGAAACCCGGCGGCACCGGCGATGTCACCGCGACCCACCGCCTCTGGCATCACCCCCGCACCAAGCAGCGCATCGGCTCCGGCGTCATCCACGACGGCCACATCTACATCCTCAACGACCCCGGCGTCGCCGAATGTTTCGAACTCAAAACCGGCAAACTCGTGTGGGAAGAACGCATCAAAGGCTCCACTTCCTCGGGCGAAAACTGGTCCTCCCTCGTCCTCGCCGACGGCCTCCTCTACGCCCTAAACCGAGCCGGCGACTGCCCCGTCTTCAAGGCCAGTCCCAAGCTCGAACTCGTGAGCCTCAACCCCCTCGGCGAACCCTCGAACAGCTCCGTCGCCCCGTCCGACGGCGAACTCTTCCTCCGCACCTACAAACACCTCTGGTGCATCTCGCCGAAGAAGTGAAAGCGCGTCACCCGACGGGGAGCGCACGCGGCCCGCGTGCCGGTTTGGGCGGCCCGCCCAAACCGCCGTTCCCCAGTCTGCCTTTTCCGGTGCGCGAAAAAGTTAGTGGAACGAAGTTTTCGGCGGGCCGCCGAAAACCACACGCCAGCGGCGTGCGCTCCCCGTCGCGGCGGCGTCTCGCCGCGCGTCACCCGACGGGGAGCGCACGCGGCCCGCGTGCCGGTTTGGGCGGCCCGCCCAAACTGCCGTTCCCCAGTCTGCCTTTTCCGGTGCGCGAAAAAGGTAGTGGAACGAAGTTTTCGGCGGGCCGCCGAAAACGGCACGCCAGCGGCGTGCGCTCCCCGTCGCGGCGGCGTCTCGCCGCGCGTCACCCGACGGGGAGCGCACGCGGCCCGCGTGCCGGTTTGGGCGGCCCGCCCAAACCCTCGTTCCCCAGTCTGCCTTTTCCGGCGCGTGAAAAAGTTAGTCGAACGAAGTTTTCGGCGGGCCGCCGAAAACCACACGCCAGCGGCGTGCGCTCCCCGTCGCGGCGGCGTCTCGCCGCTCAAACCGATGCGTCGTTCCGTGCGACGCCGGAACTGCTGGCAAAGGAATGGAGGCAAAGGAATGGGGGCAGGGTAATGAAAACTCGGCATTCCAAAAACCTGAGCATCCCTTCCTCCTTCCCCATTCCTTTGCCTCCATTCCTTTGCCATCCTCGGTGAGCACACCAAAGCGCCCGCACGTTCCACCAAGTCCTCTATCCGAAAAATGCCACCCCGTTTAACTCGCAAAAACCCTATGAGATCACCCCTCGCCCTTGCCCTCGCCCGCCGCTGCCGCCGCTCCCTCCTCTTGGCCATCGCCTATTGCCTATTGGCTATCCCCGCCCCGGCCCCCGCCGCCACCGTCGCCGAATCCCTTGCCACCGCGAAGTTCACCCACTACGCCCAAGCCCCCGGCTATTCCGAAGGCCCCACCTGGCTCAACGGCGACGTCTTCTTTTGCAGCGACGGCCTCCGCCGCGTGGACAAAAACGGCAAGGTCATCCTCTGGCTCGACATCAATCCCGCCGGCACCGTGCTGCGCGGCGACGGCCATCTGCTCATCGCCGACAACAAACACAAAGCCCTCCTTGCCCTCGCGCCCGACGGCACGCTCAGCGTCCTCGCCGACACCTTCGAGGGCAAACCCCTCAACAGCCTCAACGACCTCACCGTCGATGCCCGCGGAAATATTTACTGGACCGACCCCAGCGGTTCCTCGCTCGCCAAGCCCGTCGGGAACATCTTCCGCCTTCGTCCCGACGGCACCGTCTCGCGCATCGGCACCGGCTTCGCTTTTCCCAACGGCCTCGACGTGGACCCCGCCAGCCGCTTCCTCTACCTCATCGAATCGCAGTCCAAAAAAATCCTCCGCTTCCCGCTCCCCGCCGATGACCAGCCCCTCGGCCCCGCCGAACTTTTCTACGACCTCGGCGGCAGCGGCGGCGACGGCTGTGTTTTCGATGCCGAGGGAAATTTTTGGGTCGCGGATTTTCATCGCCCCGAAACGAAGCAGGGCCGCATCACCGTTCTCAGCCCCGCCGCCAAAGTGCTCGGGCAAATCGACGTGCCCGCGCAGGTCGTGAGCAACCTCGCGTTCGGCGGCACCAACTACGACGAGCTCTTCTGCACCACCGGCGGCCCGCCCGGCGTGTTCCACGCGAAGGTCGGCGTGAAGGGATTCCCCGGCCATCCCGGCGTCGCGCTGAAGCCCCTCCGCACGCTGCCCGTGCAGCCCTACGAAGGCGCGCACGCGATTCATCCGCGGCGCTTCGGCGCGTCCGGCTCCATCGGCGTCGCGCGTGGCTGGTATCTCTGGCGCAAGTTCGATCCCGCCACCTGGACCGCGGAAATGCAGAACGAATCCTCCGGCGAAATTTTCACCACCAAGGTCCTCCCGTGGGCCACCACCTACCGCCACCTCGTCTATGGCGCGCACATCGACGAACTGCTCCCCGGCGAACGCGTCAACGCCTTCTTCCATCCCGACGGCGACAAACGCCGCGGCTACCTCGTCCACTACCAGGACGAACTCTGCCAGATGAAAGGCCACAACCACGCGTGGATCATCCGCGCCGTGCAGCCCGGCGGCCGCGACTTCACGGCGCAAGTTTTCGCGGGCGACAAAGTCTTCGAGGAAAAAAGCCGCGACTTCACGCTCGCCCCCGACGCCCGCATCTTCCGCGCCGGCCAACCCGCCACCGACGCCGCCTTGAAAACCGGCGACCGCCTCTACTTCACCTGGACCCTCGATGCCGACCGCCGCGTCGTGCGCCTCATCGCCGATGACGCCAGCCTCGACCTCGTGAAAAATGCCGAGGCCGAGCGTGTGCGCACGCGTGTCGCGCGCGACGGCGTCACCGGCTTCGTCGAGGCCGTCAACGGCGACACCGTCCACTTCCTCGTCCACTCCACTTACTGGTTCCAAGCCGGCCAATGGAAACCCGGCCAAACCCTCGCCCTCCGCGCCACCACCCCCAGCTACGCCCCAACCGGCGACGCCCTCGAAGCCGAACTCCTCACCCGCAAAAACCTCGGCACCTACGGCTCCGGCTCCGCCGAAATCACCCTCCGTCTCAAGCAACCCACCGACGCCAAAAAACTCTCCGCCTGGACCCGCGGCCAAGTCATCTCCGCGACCGCCCGCTGATCCGCATCGTCGGCAATCCTGGTAAGGACGCGTTGCGCGCGTCCCTAACTTTTTCCCCCAACCGTCCGCACCACGAGAAGCGCGCCCCGTGCGCACTGCAAGCTCCTCCCTGCGCCGCAGGAACCAATTCCACGGCATTGAAATTCGAGCCATGGTCTCAAATCCGCCGGGCCAAGTTAATGTTGCATCTGCAACACGAACTTGGCTCGGGCATCGGCGGCGATTTTTTGGCGAGCGATGGGCAGTGCGGAGGTCGGCGGTTGTCCATTTGCGCAGCCGCGATGCGCGGGAAGGGCGAATGCCTTTGGTGTTCCTCCGCTGTCGCACCAGCAGCGGATTTGGCAGTAAGAATCGGGACCACACGAATCGCCAGGCCGGAGCGCATTGCGCTGCCTCCACGACTTGGCTAACTGCCGCCGTTCTTACCACCCAAAATTCCTTATGATCCTCACGCAGCCCACACACGACGCGGGAACCCTGGCGCAGAAAATTCAGTGGATCTCCATGAGCGACGAGCCGCAACCAACTGAGCCTCATGCCCGCTAATCAGGCGATTCGGTGGCTGAACCAGACCGCCAGGGCAACTGGCTGGCGCGGCTATATCGCCGCAATCCGCCGGCGATCATAGGCCTGCTGATCGTAGCTCTGTGTCGGTAGCTTCCTATCGTTCGAGCCGGAACAAGGAAGATAGAAGACAGGCAGCGTACGACAGCGATGCCCCGCTTGCCCATTGGCTGGTCAGCACGGGCGACTTCGTCCGGGCCGAGCCGCTGTTCCGACAGGCGCTAGTCGCCAGCGAACGCGCGCTCGGTCCCGACCATGAGGAAACCCTCAAACGCGCCTGTAACCTGGCCAGTTTCCTGCAGACCAAGCGCGATTTCGCGGGGGCTCAAACTTTCTACCGACGAGTGCTGGCAGTTCGTGAGCGCACCTTGGGCGGAGGCCATGCGGACACGCTGGCCACCACCATGGACCTTGCCAACTCGCTGTGGAGCAAAGCCGATTTGGCGGCCGCTGAGGCGATGTATCGGCAGACGACCGCCATCCGAGCGCGTGCTCGGGATCGAGCACACGGACACGCTCACGGGTCTCAATAATTTCGCCATGTTGCTGAAGGCCAGGGGCGACTTGGCCGGGGCCGAACCCGAGTTGCGGCGGGTCCTCGAGGTCCGCGAGCGCCTGCACGGCGGCGAGCACTCGGACATGCTGGCCTGCATCGCCAATCTGGCCGGCCTGCTGCACCACAAGGGCGAACTGACCGAAGCTGAGCCGCCATTTCGCCGGGCACTGACAGGCTGCGAGCGCGCCGTGGGTGAGGAACACCCGGACACATTTGCGACCTCACCTGTCTCGCGGAAATGCTGCACGCCAAGGGCGATCTCACGGGAGCGAAGCCGCTATTGCGCCGGGCGTTGGGTGCCTGCGGTTTTCTGCGCTGCTGCGGCTCCAGCGCTCTATGTCCATCCTATCTCGGTGGTCCGTGAATGTCGGTGCGACCGAATAGTTACGACTTGCCACTCACTACTTCACACTCTGGTACAACCGGGCCAGTTCCAGCAGCACGGGTTCGAGCTGCTGATAGTATTCGGTTTCGGTGAGTTTGGGTTTGAGATCGCGGAGGCGGGAGAGGGTGGTTTCGAGTTCGCTGCGGCGCTGGCGTTGGGCGGGGGTGAGGCGTTTCTCGAAGTCGCTGGGGACGAGGCAGAACTGTGCGGCGAGGAGGCCGTCGGGGGTGCCGCCTTCGGTGGCGCGTTTGACGGCGCGGGTGCCGCGGAACCAGTCGGGCGGAGTGCCGAGGCCGTCACCATTGTCGTCGAGCAGCGCGTGCTCGGTAGCGAGACGGCCTTCGGAGCGGTAGAACTCGGAGACCTTGTGGGATGCGGCGATGAAGGCTTCGAGGAGCGAGATCTGGCCGTCGCGATCGAGGTCCGCGAGGGGATCGATGATCGCCGCCGCGAGGTAATCGCCGAAGCGGGCGTAGTTTTCTTCGCTGCCGCTGCGGGTGGCGGTGACGATGACGCGTCCGGGGGCCGAGAGTTTTTTGATGAACGCGCCGCTCGCCGAGGAGGTGTCCACGATGGCGAGCGGTCGGCGCATGGGCTTGAGCCAGTCGGCGAGATCGCTGACGGCGAGGTCGGGGCCGACGAGGTTGAACTTGGCTTCCCGGCCATCAAACGTCCCGTGTCCGAGCAGCACGAGCCAGAGGTCGCCGTCGGATTGTTTGGCTTCAGCGGCGAGGGTTTGCTGGAGGCGGCCGAGGTCAGTGAGGCTGCCTGCGGCAGGCGTGGCACCGGTGGCATTGGTCGCGCCGATGCTCACGACGCGCGCGCCACCGAGGTTGCCGGCCTTGCGCCACGCGTCGGACCACGCGGTGAATTGTTTGCCGAACTCTTCTTCGCCGGCGGCACCGGTGACGATGATGACGGTCGGGGCGGTGGGGGCGCGGGGAGGTTCGGCGGCTGTGGTCGGATTCGGCAACGCCGACAACGCGAGCCAGAGACCAACGATGGTCGTAGCCGCCGACGTAAGGAGGCGGACGCGCTCGCTGGGCGCCCGATCCGCCTCCTCACGTCGGCGGCTACGCTCGTTCTCTGCACCTCGTTTCATTCCCTCGCGCATGCTCATGGCATTCCTTTCCAGCGGCGCAGGCCCCATTCGGCGATGAAGCACGCCAGCGCGAGGAGGAAGACCAGCGGTTGGTTCCACAGCGGCTGGGTCATCGCTTCGGTGATCGGCGCTTTGCGGTTGGGCAGGCTGCGGGCGAAGTCAGCGAGTTTGTCGGCGGGAATGATTTCGCCGCCGGTTTTGCGCGCGATCTCGGCGAGCAGTGCGCGGTTTGGTTGCAACGAACGAAATTCCTCGGCCGCGAAATCCGTGGTCCAGCCGACCTCGGCGCGGCCGGCCTCGGCACCTTGCGCATCGGTCACGATGGCTTCGGCGAGGTAAGCACCCGGTTCGCGCGGGACGAAGGCGGACTCGAAGACGCCCGGCTCGGTCGCGGCGGCTTCGGCTTGGAGGCGGATGAGGTTGGTGCGGGTGTTGAGCAGTCCGGTGGCGGTCTGGTTGGTCGCGCCAGCGTCGTGAGTGAAGGCGCGGACATGCAGGGCGACCGTGGCGCTTTCGAGCGGCTGAAATTTCTTGTCGCGCGCGCGGACGAGCAGATGCACCGCGCCGCTGGGATCATCGGCTTTGCGCACCACCTGCACGTCGATGCGCGCGGGCACGTCGCTCACGAGCCAGCGGACCAATTGCCGCCAGGCCTTGTCCATGTCGCGGTGGGCGTTTTCATTTTGAAAACCCCAGCGCCAGAAATCGCCGATGGTCAGCGCAGCGGTGCGTCCGTGGCCGAAGCGTTGGGCGAGCAGCGCGGGCAGTTGGTTGCCCTCGGCGTCGGCAACCATCGCGAGCACGCTCGCGCCGGGCTTGGCCTCGGGGACGCGGTTCAGCACTTGAAAGCCGGGCATGGCCTGAAGCCGCGTTTTTTCCTCGGCCTCGTTCGTGCGCAGGCGGACCCACGGTTGCAACCAGCCTTCGCGCGTGAGCGCCAGGCGCGACGGACTCGCGCCCGCCGCGACCGGCGCGCGGTCGAGATAAACCGGCAGCATGTCGCCGATGGGCGTGCGCGCGAACTTGCCATCCTGAAACGATTCCGCGCCGCCGAGCATGAGCAATCCGCCGCCGCGCTCGGAGACAAAGCGCTGCATCAGCGCCATCTGGTCCGGTCCGAAAAACTCCGCTTCGAGGTCATCCACGATGATCGCGTGATAGCCGAACAAATCCTCGGGCACCTTGGGAAAACCGCCTTTCAATTCGAGTTCGTCCCGTGTGTTCAGCCGCACAAACACGGGCTGATCGTAGCGCTCGACGTCTTCCTTCGACTGGTTGCCAAAGCCGCGAAACAGCGGATTGCTCGACTCGCCCTTGCGCCCTTTGAAATCAAACTTCGCCTCGCGTTTCGCAATTCGCAGCAGTGCGACGAGCTGCACCTGTTCGTCCTCGGCGACGGCGCGATTGAGAAATTTGAACTCCCAATTCGGCCGCCCCGCCACGTAGAGCACGCGATACGGCCCGCGTCCGCGATCCACGACGATGTCGCGGCGGTTGTTGGCGAGTGTGGCCTCGACGTCCGCGTTCGCAGTGGCGCTCACGGTCGCGCCGGCGGCGGGCGCGTCTTTCGGAAATACGGTGACGCGATGAAACGAAATGCCCGCTTTCTCAGGACGAAAGTTGAAGCGGAAGACCGTGGGCTGGCCGTCCTTTGCGGCGCGTTGCGTTTGCTCCTGCACGGTGCGGCCCGCCGCGTCGAGCAGATGCGCGACGAGCGGCGCGCCCGCGTAGCCGTGGCTCACGACGTCCGCCTGCACGGTCACGGGCGCGTCCTCGAAAGCCGTCTGCGTCACCGTCACGTTGTGGAGCGAGACGTCGCGGATCGCGCCCTCGCGGCCGATGACGACGGGATAAATCGGCGGCAGTCCGGACAGGTCGAGCGCGTCGTCGCCGAGATCGGTGGCGTTGCCGTCGGTGAAGAGCACCACGGCGGCGAGGGGACGGTTGGCGAAGCGTTCCTTCACCGTGCGCAGCGCCGCGCGCAGGGCCGTCGAGCGGCCGTCGAAACCGAGTTCGCCGAAATCACGCACGGACTGGAGCCGGGCATCGAAGGCGTAACGGCGCACTTGGAAATTTTCGTCGAGCGCCGGCTGCCACGTCGCGGTGGCGTCGGTGAGGAGCGCGCGCAATTGCTCGCCGCGCGTGCGGGTTTCGCCGGGGTCGCGGATTTGCAGGCCATGGCTGTTGTCGGCGACGAGGGCGACGAGGTTCGCGCCGGGCCGGGCGCGTTGCGTGGTCCAGAGGGGTTCGAGCAGACACGCGGCGAGCGCGAGGAAGCCGAGGAGTTTGAGGGCGAAACACGCGGTCCGGAGCGGTCCCTGTCCCGACGCGCGGCGATACGACCACGCGAGCACGGCGAGCGCCACCAGCGCCAGCACGGCCGATGGCAAGAGCCACTCCCGTCCGGAGATGAGGACCGACGCCAGAAACATGCGGGCGGAATATGCGCGGGCGGCGGGGGAAGCTCAAAGCTTAAAGCTGGAAGCTTGAGGGGAGTTCAAAGTTCAAGGTTCAAAGTTTGGGGAAGCGCATGGGCAGGGCGGGCGTGTTGGGAACACGGGGCAGGGATGCCCCGTGAACCGGCAGGCAGGGATGCCTGCCCCACTCACATTGACGCGGCGCAGACTCAAACGGCGGGCGCGGGCGGTGGCGGCGGGGCGGTGGCGGGGCCGGCGGGCGCGCGATCGTCGAGGGCGGCGCGGACGATGCGGCTGAGGGCGGTGAGTGAGTAGGGTTTGGCGAGGAAGTTCCGGCCCTCCTTGATTTCCATTTTGGTGGCGACCAGGTCGGTGCTGTAGCCGCTGCAATAGATGACCAGCAGGTTGGGCCGCTCTTGCCGCAGGCGCGCAGCGAGGTCGAGGCCCGAGAGGCCGCCGGGCATCACCAAGTCGGTGAGCAGGAGGTCGATGGTGGCGTGGTGTTCGCGCCAGACCTGGAGCGCTTCCGGGCCGCTGGCGGCGAGCAGAACCTGGTAGCCGAGGCGCGTGAGCGCGCGGCGGCTGAGTTCGCGCACCGGGGCCTCGTCCTCGACGAGCAGGACGGTTTCGGTGCCGCGCGGTTCTGCTTCCACCGCGGGAGCCGGTCCCGGGGCGGTGGCGGGGGCGGCGGGGGCGGCGGCATAAAACGGCAGGAATACCTTGAAGGTGGCGCCGAGGCCGGGGGCGCTGACGCACTCGATCCAGCCGTCGTGCTGCTTGACGATGCCATAGACGGTGGCCAGGCCGAGGCCGGTGCCCTGGCCGACGCCCTTGGTGGTGAAGAAGGGTTCGAAGATGCGGGCCTGCGTGGCGGCGTCCATGCCGCAGCCGGTGTCGGTGACGGAGAGGCAGCAGAAGCGGCCCAGGCGGGCCTCGGCGTTGGCATGGCGATGGGCGGTGTCCACGGTGACAATTACCGCGCTGATCTGGAGCTGGCCGCCGCCGGGCATGGCGTCGCGGGCGTTGACGCAGAGGTTGAGGAGGATCTGGTCCAACATCCCGCGGTCGGCATGGACGCGGGCGGGCGTGGGGGCAAAGGTGCAGCGGAGGATGATGTGTTCGCCGAGCACGCTGCTGAGCATCTTGGTGTCGTTGGCGATGAGTTCGTTCAAATCCAGCGGCTTGGGCTGAATGACCTGCTTGCGGCTGAAGGCGAGCAACTGGCGCACGAGCGTGGCCGAGCGCGTGCTGGCCGCCTGCACCTGGCCGACGTGGACGCGGTCCTCCTTGGTGAGCCGCGGGCTGAGGTCCAGCAGCGAGGCGTTGCCGAGGATCACGGTCAGTTCGTTGTTGAAATCGTGGGCGATGCCGGCGGCCAACTGACCCACGGCCTGGAGTTTCTGCGACTGGAGCACCTGCTGTTCGAGGCTGACGCGGGCGGTGATGTCGGCGCAAAAAGAGGAGACACCGATGACGCGGCCGTCGGTGCCGACCAAGGGCGTGTTGAACCATTCGCAGGTCAGCGTGCTCCCGTCTTTGGTGATGTTGTTGTTGACCGAGTGCGTGCCGCCGGTGCGCTGCAGCAGGGCCTGCCAGATCTCATTCACGTGGGGACGGGCTTCCGGCGGAACGACCAGCTCGGGGCCGCTCCGGCCAATGGCTTCGGTCGCGGTGTAGCCGAAGATGCGCGCGGCGGCCGGGTTCCACGTGACGACCTCGAACTGGGTGTTCCAGTCGATGACCGCCATCGGGGTCTGGGCCACATGGAGGAGGAGCTTCCCCTCCGCTTGTTGCAGTGCCTTTTGGGTGTTCTCGCGATCACGAGCTTCGGTGCGGAGCTGTTCGAGGGCCTGGGTGAGCTGGCGGGTGCGTTCGTCCACGCGGGCCTCGAGCTGGCTGCGGGCTTCGGCGAGGGCGCGGTCGCGGGACTGCAGTTCGGCGAGCATCTGGTTGAAGCGATCCACCAGTTCGCCGATCTCGTCGGCGTGCGCTTTCACGGCGCGCACGGAGAAATCGTGGCTCACCCCGACGGCCTGGGCGGTGCGCGCGAGGCTGAGGATGGGCGTGGAGACAATGCGTTGCAGCGCGGAGGAAACGAGGAAGCCCAGGCCGGCGGCGATCAGGGCCGCGAGGCCGAAATTGACCAGCGTGCGGGAGAACTGCTCGCGCAGCTCGATGGTGTTGCGCACCAAGTACAGCGTGCCGACGACCCGGCCCTGGTGCACGACCCGGGTCGTGAGGTGGAGTTGGTAGCCCACAAAGCGCCGGCCCGTGGGCGGGGTCGCCGGCGGGGCAAAGGTGGGCGGATATTTGGCGAGCACCGTGCCCGCGCTCGTGTAGGCCGCCGCGCCGATCATCTGCGGGTCGCGCGCCAACCGCCTCAGCGCCGCCTGCGCGGGCCGGGGATCGTCGAAATCCAGAGCGACGGCGAGGGCTTCGCCGATGATGTCCGCGCGGGTGTTGAGGATCTCGCGGGCCTCGTGGCGGGCGGAGCCGCTCTCGCGGACGATGAAGATGACACTGGCGGCGAGAAGCACGAGCAGGCTCGAGGACAGGGCCAGCGCGGTCACCTTGTGCTGAATCGAAAGTTGGTGGAACCGGTGCATGGTCAGCGGGGTTTCGACGGATCGCGGCTCAGTTGCAGCAAGCGCGCATTGGCCTTGATCTGCGCCGCACGCAGGGCCTCGGACTTGATGTGAAAGGCGATCTGGTCGCCGTGGCGCCAGAAGCGCAGGACGCCGCCGAAATTGAGGAAATCTTCGTGGTCGCCCGCGGTGAAGATCGGCTGCTTGCTGAGCGCGGCGAGGTGGAATTTCAAGTTCTCGTTTTCCGACGCGCTGAAGTACACGATCTGGCAGCCGGCGGCTTCTTCGACCCGGCGCAGCCGCCGGGCCTCCACGCGGCGCCCGTCGGTCTTGAACGTGCGCAGGCGCTCATCGAACTCGGGGCCGAACGGGTCCGTGCCGAGGATGCCGATGATGATGGGTTGGTCGGCGTTGGTGAACGCCGTCGCGGGCCATTCGAGGTATTGGGTGAACTTGGCGAGGAACGCGGCTTTGAGCTGATTTTCGGGCGCGGTGGTTTGCGCGCGGACGGGGGGCGCGGCGAGGAGGAGGAGGCAGACGAGAAGCGCGCTGCAAGAAAATCGCACACTGCCGTTGGTCGGACGCGGTGCGCCGACTGGAAGCCGACTTCGGTTTAGCCCCACCGGGGCGCTGCCATTCCAGCCCAGTGCGGCGCTGCGCTCGGCCCGGGTCGGTTCACTCGCCCTGTTTCCGGGGTGGTGACAGCATGTCGCCATCCCGCTAGTGGCGACGAGCCGTCGCCACCCCAATTCGAAGCTGGCGCTCCGGGCTGGCGGCGGGACCGCGGTTGGGAACCGGTTTTCCATGGGGTTCCTAGAAGCGGAGACTGAGTTTGAACTGAAAGCTCCGGCCGTCCTGCTGGATTTGTCCCCAGCGGATTTCGTCGCCGACGGGATGCCCGTAGCGGCGGTCGAGCAGGTTGTACACACTCACGCTGGCCGACCAGCCGCGCGCCAGTTCGCGGGTGTAGAGCGTGCTGTTGAGCAGCCAGTATTCGCCGACACGGGACGCAGTCGCCGGCGTGGTCTGCACATGGCTGGTGAAAGCGACTTCGGTGCTCAGGAAGACTTTGTCGAGATACAGCGGCATCGTGTTGTGCCAGCGGGCGAGGTGGCGGGGTGAGTTGCTCAGCGTCGTGCCGGTGGCGCGGTCTTCCGTGTCCTGAAGGGCGTAACTCAGACGGCTGCGGAAGCCATTGTCCGCCTTGTAAGCCAGCTCGGTTTCGAGACCACGGCCAGTGTTGCGGCCGGTGTTGCGATAGACCAGCAGGCCCCGGACATCAGCCGGGTCAGGATCCTGCTGGATCGCGTCGTCGATGCGGTAGAAGTAGCCCGACGCGCTGAACTGCCAGCGGCGGCCGAGGGCCTGTTCCCAGACCAGTTCGTAAGTGTCCACGGTCTCGGGCCGGAGATTGACGGCGGGCTTCTGCGTCACGTAGCCGTCGGTGTAGTACAGCTCGTAGGCGTTGGGTGCGCGGAAGGCTGTTCCGTAGAGCGCCTTGAGCACGGTGGCGGAGACCGGCTGCCAGACCAGGCCGAGGCGCGGGTTGGCCGAGTGCGTGTTCTGATCGTAATAATCCAGCCGCGCGCCGGCGTGAAAATGGAGGTTGGTGCGAAGCGCCCATTCGCTCGTGAGGTAGGGGCTGACGACCGTGGTCTGGCGCTCGTCGGAGAGGTGGGACGCGAACGGCGTCTCGGTGTAATTCTCCTGCTTGATTTCAAAACTGCGCCGGAAATCCAGCCCCGCGGAAAATTTGTGGCGCTCCCACAGTTCCTTGCTCACCTGCACTTCCGCGCCCCAGCGCTGGCCTTGGGCGGGGTCCACGTTGCGCACGCCGCTGTAGATGTAGGTGCCGCGGTAACGGTCGTAGTCGTAATAAACGCGCGCCAGCAGATCGACGCCGGGTTCCTCCCAGCGGCGCGCATATTTCAAATCGGCGAATCCGCGGTCGTCGCGGGTTGCGGTGCCGGGCGTGTTGAAATCCGTGCCGTACGACGCGGTGGAAATTTGCTTGGTGCGCGTTTCAAAACCGCCGCTGAGTTCCAAGCCCGCGAAGCCGAGCTTGCCGAACAAACTGCGGCCCGACTCGCCATCGAGTCCGACCGCCGTGCCCGCGCCGGGGAAGTTCAACCGCGGCTGACCGTCGGTCTCGCGCACCGTGCCGGACAGGAGAAACTCGACACCGTTCGTCAACTGTCGGCCGAAGGAAAAGCGCCCCTGATACGTGTCCAAAGCCCCGGCGGTGAAGGCCGCCTCCGCGCCGTTCAAGTCCCGGCCGCGCCGCGTGATGACGTTCACCACCCCGAAGAGCGCGCTGCTGCCATAGATCGCCGAGCCGGGGCCGCGCACCACTTCGATGCGGTCGATCAGGTCCACGTCCAGATAGCCGTCGTTGCCGATGGGCGCGCCGTCGAACACCACGTCGTTGACGCGGTGGCCGTCGATCAACAGCAGCACGCGCGAGTTGTAGTCGCCCGGCCGGTTGAAGCCGCGGATGCCGAGGTAGTGGTAGTTGCGGTCGTAGGTCGTGTAGAAGCCGCGCACGCTGCCGAGCACCTCGGCGAGGTTGCGGTAGCCGTTGAGCTGGATGTCGCGGTCCGTGACGATCGTGACCGACGCCGGGGCCAGCGCAGTGGGCTGCGGGTATTTGGCGGCGCTGGTGACGGTCTGGACCTTGACGGTGAGCAATTCGTCGAGGCTCATTTCCATCAAGTTCACTGCGGGCCGCGCAGGGCTCGGATCGGCTGCGGGCAGGTCGCCGTTCCCGAGGTGCGCGAACAAGCACCCGAACAGCAACCGGCCGACGCGGCCTGCGAATGGGCACGGTAGGGGGCGCGAAGACATAGTTTGTATGTGGCGAAGTATCGACACACGGCGGCGTTGGTAAAGCACGCAGGCGTCGCGGGGAAGGATGGGGGCCGCAGATCGGGGCGGACGACGACAACGGGCGGGGCGGAGATGCGCGGGGAAATCCCGCCGATTCAGGGCGACCGCAGATTGCAGGGCTGGGGCGGCGGTGCGGGGCGGTGATTGGCAAAATCGGCTTTGACCCGCGCGGCGGGAAAACCGTAGCGTGCGGATGTGGAAAAAACTTCGACCAGCGGAAATTTTATGCGGGGGCTGGAGATGTTTCTGGAGACCCCGATACCCCGGACCTACCTGAATTTCGTCGGCCGGTTGTTGCTGCGGTTGCTCGAGACGGTGCAGGGGTTGGGGGCGTTTGCGTTGATCACGCTGGGGGTGGTGTTCACGCATTCACAGGTGGCACCGCGGCTGATGCGGCCGATCATTCGCGAGCAGATTTTTCGTGCCGGGGTGCGGTTGGTGCCGGTGGTCGGGTTCATGGGGGCCGCGCTGGGCCTGGTGATCATCGGGCAGACGGTGTCGCTGCTGACGAGCGTGGGGGCGCAGAATTACACGGGGATGGTGATGGTGACGGTGGTGGTGCGGGAGCTGGGGCCGATGGTGGCGGCGTTGCTGGTGCTGGCGCGGGTGGGCACGGCGATCGTGATCGAACTGGGGACGGCGCGGGCGCAGGGCGAGGTAGAGGCGCTGGAGGCGCTGGGGATTGATCCGATTCACTATCTGGTGGTGCCGCGGGTGTTCGGGCTGGCGGTGGCTAGTTTTGCGCTGACGGTTTACCTGATCATCGTGGCAATCGTCAGCGGGTATGTGTTCGCGTTTGTGCAGGACGTGCCGCTGAAGCCGGGGGATTACTTCGCGCAACTGGCGCAGGCGCTGCGCTGGCAGGACTTCGCGCTGCTGGCGGTCAAGACGATGTGTTTTGGGAGCACGATCGCGGTGGTGTGCTGTTATCAGGGCTTGGCGCAGCGGATGCGGATCGAGGACGTGTCGGCGGCGACGATCCGGGCGGTGATGCATTCGCTGGTGGTGTGCGTGCTGCTCGATGCGGTGTTCATCGTGATTTACATCCTCATGTAGGCCGCCATGGAAACGACGCCCACCGCCCCGCCCACAGCGCCGCCGAATGCGCCTGCGGATGCGCCGTTGATCGAGTTGATCGATGCGGCGGTGTTTTCCGTGGGCGTGCCGAACCTGGTCACGGTCGAAGGGGTCAACTGGCGGATCAGGGCGGAGGATTTCTGGGTGGTGGCGGGGCTGCATGGCTCGGGCAAGAGCGACCTGCTGGCCACGGCGGCGGGCCTGCAGCCGCCGGAGCGGGGCCGGCAGATGATGTTTGGTCAGGAGACGGCGAAGCTCGGCGAAAGCGACCTGCTCGCGCACCGCTTGAAGGTGGGCGTGGTCTTCGAGCATGGCGGCAGGCTGTTCAATCAGCTGACGCTCGCGCAAAACATCGGCCTGCCGCTGTGCTATCATCACAACCGCGCCGAGGCGGAGGCCGCCGAGACCGTGACGGCGATGCTCAAATGGATCGGGCTGGCGGCGGCGGCGGACTCGTTGCCGGGGCGGGTTTCCCGGCAGGCCCGGCAACGCACCGCACTGGCCCGCGCCTTGGTGTTGCGGCCGGAAATCCTGCTGCTCGACAATCCCCTGCACGGCATGGACCCGCGTGAAACCCGCTGGTGGATCGAGATGCTCGGCCGGCTCGCCGTCGGGCACCCGGACGTGGGCGGCCGGCGCGTGACGCTGGTGGTCACGACGGAAGACCTGCGGCCGTGGTTGAAACTTGGACGGCAGTTTGGCTGTCTGAATCAGCGCGCCTGGCAGGGGTTGGGCGACCGCGAGCAGGTGGTCGCGAGCGACGATCCGTTCGTGCGCGACCTGCTGCTGGCTTGAAGGAAACAAATCTATGGAGACTTCCCGGTGGCAGGCGAAACGGTGGGTGAGAAAATGCAGCGAGCTGGAGGCTCAAAGCTCAAGGCAAGTTCCCAGCCTCAAGCCGCCAGTCGGGGGGCGCTCCACGGTTCGGTTGGCAACCGGTCGCGGTGGAGCGTGGGGTTTGGAATTCACTTTGCACTTCAGGTGTTGAGCTTCGCGCTCTGCGCTTCGCACATCGCCGCGAAAAACCATTTCATTCAACCCAGCGGAGAATCATTTTATGCCCTTGCAAGACCTCACCCCGCAGTTGCGCACCCGGCTGAGCCGCGTCGAACGAATCGTCGGCCTGTTCGTGAGCGTGGCCACGCTGTTGCTGTTGGCCGGGTTCGCTTACTACCTCCATCACACGGCGCAAAAGAAAGGCTGGTTCCTGACCAAAGCGCCGTATTTCGTGTATCTCCACAGCGGGGCGGGCTTCAAGGTGGGCGACACCGTGCGGCTCCTGGGTTTTGATGCCGGTGAAATCACGAAGATCACGGCTGCCAAACCTTACGAGTACGATGAAAAGGGCCGCATGGTCGATGTGTACATCGAGTTCTACGTGCATGCCCCCTACATCGGCTACGTGTGGGATGATTCGGTGGTGAAGATTCGGTCCGCCGGCCTGCTGGGCGCGCGCTTTCTCGAGGTCACCAAGGGCGGCACTTCCGGCAGCACCAACAAACTTTTTCCGACCTACCAGGAGGCGGGCAGCAAACTCACGGGAATCTTGATTCCCACCCAGAAGGCGTACACCAACATTGTGGCCGGCGCGAAGTATCATCTCGAGGCGGACGAGCCGCCGGACCTGTCCTCGCAGATGGACGACGTGATGAAGCAGGTGAAGGCCGCCATTCCAACCATTCTGAACCTGACCAATCAGATCGCCGCCGTGATGGCCAACGCGCAGAGCATCAGCTCGAACGTGAACACGCTCAGTTCGAATGCGAACCGGCTCATCGCCGCCGCGCAGCCGATCGTCACCAACCTCCACGTCATCACCGGCAACCTCAAGGAACCGCGCGGCTCGCTGGGGGAGTGGCTCATCCCGACCAATCTCAACAGCCAGTTGGAACAAACCCTCGGAACGACCCGCACCACGCTCACCAACGCCAGCGCTACCTTGACCAATCTCTCGGCCACGGTGGTCACCGCCGGCGCGACGATGACCAATCTGAGCACCACGCTCACGAACGTGAATCTCACGCTCCTCACGGCCAACCAGTTCGTCGGCCACACCGACACCAACCTGACCGCGCTGCTGGATAACGTGGGGAGTTCCCTCACCAACCTCGCCAACCTGACCAGCAACCTGAACGCGCAGGTGCAGGGCAATCCGCAGTTGGTCGCCGAAATCGGCCACGCCATCGTGAGCGCAAACGACTTGATGCAGGGTCTCAAACGGCACTGGCTGCTGCGTTCGGCGTTCAAGACGAACAAGGCCCCGGCGACGGCGACGCCACCGAAGAAGTGAACGACGAAAAAAAAGCTCCCAGCTTAAAGCTCAAAGCTCAACGGAAGCACCAGGGTCAAAGGTCCAATTCGAACGCCGCGGGGGACAATCAGACCGGGCGCTGCGTGGTTTCTCCACACACCACCGCGTGAGCAGGCGGGGCGACGAAGCACGGACCAATTGGTGGTTGGGTGCATGGCCATTGCAGCTTTCCTCGAGCTTTGAACTTTGAGCTTTGAGCTTTGCAGAATGGGTGTTGCCCACCGGAGCGGGCCAAGCTTGAATCCAACACGCATTTCTCATGACGATGACCCCGCTTCGTGTGTTGTTGGTCGAAGATCAGCTTGGTGACGCCCGGCTGATCGACCACGAATTGCGCAAGGCGGGCTTCGCGCCGGTCGGGGAACGGGTGGAGACGCAGGAGGCTTTTTGCGCGCAGTTGGACGCGGCGCCCGAAATCATTTTGTGCGACTACTCTCTGCCGCGATTCAGCGGCCTCGCGGCGTTGCAACTGTTGCAGGAACGCGGTCTGGACATCCCGGTGATCGTGGTTTCCGGCGGCATCAACGAGGAGCAGGCCATTGCGACGCTCCGCCTGGGGGCCGCGGATTATCTCTTCAAGGACCGGCTTGGACGAATGGGCGAGGCGGTGAGACACGCGCTGGCGGCCAAGCAATTGCGCGACGAAAAACGCGCCGCCGAGGCGGCGCTCCAGGCGAGTGAGCAGCGCCACCGGGAGCTGGTCGAGCTGTCGCCGGACGCCATGCTGGTGCTGTGCGGCGAGGAGGTGGTGCTGGTCAATCGCGCGGCATTGCGGCTGTTCCGCGCCTTCACGCCGGCGGAGATCGTGGGCCGCTCGGTGCTGGAATTCATCCATCCGGCCTGCCGCCAGCATTTGCTCTGGGATATGACCCGGGTTGCGGCGGAGAACGCCACGCTGCCGGTGTTGGAGGAGCGCATGGTGCGGCTGGACGGCACGATGGTGGACGCGGAGCTGACCGCGGCGCCGCTGCTGCACAACGGACGCGAGGCCATGCAATTGTTCATCCGCGACGTGACCGAGCGCAAACGCGCCGACGAGGCGCGGCACGAGAGCGAGCTGCAATTGCACATCGCGCTCAACGCCGCGCGGCTGGCCACCTGGAGCTGGAATCTGCCGGGCGACAAGGTGAGCTGGTCCGAGGGCATCGAGGCGTTGTTTGGTTTTCCGCCGGGCAGTTTTCAACCGACCATCGCGGCCTATCTGGGCTGCGTGCATCCGTCCGACCGCGACTGGGTCGAGCAAAACCTCAACGCGGCGCGGGCGGTTGAGAGTTCGTTTGAAGTGGAGCACCGCGTGCGCTGGCCGGACGGGGAGACCCGCTGGATGTATCTCAAGGGCAACTCGGCCGCGGGCGACAGCGGCCCGGTCGAGCGCGTTTCCGGCGTGGTGATGGACATCACCGACCGCAAGCGCACCGAGGTGGAGATGCAGAAGCTGGCGGCCTTCGCGCGCCACAACCCCAACCCGGTGTTCGAGTTCTCGGTCGAGGGTCGCCTCACCTATTGCAATGCCGCCGCGCAGGAAATGGCGCTGACGCTCGGGCAGCGGCATCCGGCGGACATGCTCCCCGCCGACACAGCGCGGCTGGTCCAGGAATGCCTGGCCACCGAACGGTCGCACACGCGGACCGAGGTGACGCACGGGGCGCGCACTATTGCGTGGTCGTTCTTTCCGATCCTGCCCCATCAGGTCGTGCACTGTTACGCGCGTGACATCACCGAGCGGCTGAGTCTGGAGGGACAACTGCGGCAGGCCCAGAAGATGGAGGCCGTGGGCCAGCTCGCCGGCGGCGTGGCGCACGATTTCAACAACCTGCTCACCATCGTCCAGGGGCACGTCAGCCTGCTCCTGAACCGCGGCGATCTGAACGGCGAGGCGCACGAGAGCCTGCTCCAGGTGCTGTCGGCCGCCGACCGGGCGGCCAATCTGACGCGCCAGTTGCTGACCTTCAGCCGCAAGCAGGTGATCCAGTTGCAGCGTCTGGATTTTAACGAAGTCATCAGTCGCGTGGCCACGTTGCTGCGCCGGGTGATCGGCGAGGATGTTCATCTGCACTTCAGCTATTCGCCGCTGCCGGCGCTGGTGGAGGCGGACGCGGGCATGATGGAGCAGGCGCTCATGAATTTCGCGATCAATGCCCGCGATGCAATGCCGCACGGCGGCACCCTGGCGCTCGCCACCGAGATCATCACCACGACGGAAGTGCAGCGGGCCTTTCATCCCGAGGCGCGGCCCGGATGCTTTGTGCGCCTGACCATTTCCGACACTGGCGAGGGCATCGCGGCGGAACATCTGCCGCATATTTTCGAGCCGTTTTTCACGACCAAGGAGGTCGGCAAAGGGACCGGCCTCGGGCTTGCCACCGTTTATGGCATCGTCAATCAACACCACGGCTGGATCGAAGTGGAGAGCTTGGTCGGGCGGGGGACGACCTTCCGGGTATTCTTGCCCGCCGAGCTGAGTTCCGCCCAGGTCCAGACCGCACGACCAATGTTGGGGCAGTCGTCCCGGAGCGAAGTGCGGGGCGGTCACGAGACCGTACTCGTGGTCGAGGACGAGCCGACGTTGCGGGCCTTGGTCTGCCTGGTGTTGCGCAAGAATGGCTATCAGGTACACGAGGCCGGATCCGGCCCCGCGGCCCTGCCGGTCTGGGCGCAGCATCACCGGACCATCGACCTGCTGCTGACGGACATGGTCATGCCGGAGGGCATGACGGGGCGCGAACTGGCCGAGAAGCTGAAGCGGGACAAGCCCGCGCTGAAGGTGCTCTACACCAGCGGCTACAGTCCGGATCTGCTGGGACGGGATTTCCCGCTGGTCCACGGCCTGAACTTTCTGCAGAAGCCCTTCCCGCCCGCGTTGCTGGCCTTGACCGTGCGGCAGTGTCTGGACGCGGTGGTTGGTTCCGCCGATTCCTGATCCCCCGGACGATGGCGGCGTTGGCGGGGGGTGGGTCAGGAAATGTCCGACCCGGGATGAAGCAACTTCGGGGTGGGTGGTGGCATCGCTCCACCTCGCGGCACCCGGGGACGCTGCTTTTTAGGCGCATTCCAAACGGCCGGAACAAACCTGCCTCCCCGCGGCGTCTGAATCGGCATCGGACCCTGCCTGCGGTTCCCACTTTTTTTTGTCGCTTCAGTCGGGTTGTGGGGCATCTTCCCCGCCATGTCCAATTTGATTCTTCGCCCCGACTGGCATTTGCCGGAACGTCAGGTCACGTCTGAGACCGCGTTTTTCAACCGCCGCCATTTTCTCCTGCAGCTTGGGTTCGCCGGCACCGGCCTGCTCGCGACGCAGGGCTGCGGCAACGTCGCCGATGCCGCCGCCAACGCGCCCAAGGCCGCCAGCAAACTCTACCCGCCGACGCGCAATCTTTCCTACGACCCCGGCTGGACGCTGACGGACGAGAAGACCGCCGCGACGTACAACAATTTCTACGAGTTCACGACGCAGAAGGATCGCGTGCATCAGTTGACCACGAAGTTTGAGATTGATCCGTGGGCCATCGAGATCGGCGGATTGGTCGAGAAACCGCTCAAGCTCGACGCGCGCGAGTTGCTCGAAATGATGGGCGTCGAGGAGCGCGTGTATCGCTTCCGCTGTGTCGAGGCGTGGGCGATGATCGTGCCGTGGACGGGTTTTCAACTCAGCAAGCTGCTCGAGAAAGTGGTGCCCAAGGCCGAGGCGAAGTTCGTGAAGTTTGTCACCGCCAATCGTCCCGAGCAGATGCCGGGCATCCAGCGTTTGCGCGGCTACCCGTGGCCCTACACCGAGGGCGTGCGGCTGGATGAAGCGATGAATCCGCTCACGCTGGTGGCTTCGGGCATCTACGGCAAACCGCTGCCCAAGCAGCACGGCGCGCCGCTGCGCATCGTGGTGCCGTGGAAGTATGGCTACAAGAGCATCAAGTCGATCGTGAAGATCGAGCTGACCGCGACCCAACCCGCCACGTTGTGGGAAACGCTGTCGCCGGAGGAATATCCCTTCGAGTCCAACGTGAATCCCGCCGTGCCCCACCCGCGCTGGTCGCAGGCCAGCGAGCGCCTGATCGACACCGGCGACCGCGTTCGCACGCTGCCGTTCAACGGCTACGCCAAGCAGGTCGCCGGTCTCTACAAGGCCTGACCGGGGGCTGGGTCACTCTCTGTCCCACCCCCCTCCCACGCGCGCCCATGCCGCTTCCCATCATCACGGTCGCGCAGATGCGGGAATGGGAGCAGGCCACCTGGGCCGTGGGCATTTCCTCCGCCTCCGTCATTGCTGAAGCCGGGCACGCCATCGCCCGCGCGGCGTTGCAACGCACGCGTCCGCTCGATCGCATTCTCATTCTCGCCGGCAAAGGTCATAACGGCGACGACGCCCGCGCCGCCGTGGCCGATCTCACGGGCCGCAAAGCCGAGGTGGTCACGGTGACGGACCCCGTGGCAGCGCTCGCGATTTTTTCACAGCAGGCCGCGCGAAAACCCGCGCTGATCATGGACGGTTTGTTCGGCATCGGCCTCAACCGCCCGCTCGCAGCGGACTGGATCGAACTCATTGCGCGCATCAATGAGTCGGGCATTCCCGTCCTTGCAATTGATGTCCCGTCCGGCTTGAACGCCGACACCGGGCAGCCGCAGGGCGCGGCCGTGCAGGCGGAACTGACGGTGACGCTCGGTGCGCCCAAGGCGGGCTTGTTGAAAACCAGCGCTGCGCCGTTTGTCGGCCGGCTCGAAGTCGTCACGGACCTCGGCCTCATTCCGTGTCCGATCCGCAGCGAAATGCAGTGGACGCAGGCGGAGGATTTTGCGGGCTTTCCGCCGCGACGGCCGGTGGGCGGGCACAAGGGGACGTTCGGCCATCTCGCGATTCTCGCGGGGAGTCTGGGGTTTCATGGCGCGGCGGTGCTCGCGGCGCGCGGGGCGTCGCGCGCGATGCCGGGGTTGATCACGCTGTTCACCGCCGAGAATGTGTACGCGCCGGTGGCCGCGCAGTTGCACAACGTAATGGTCCGGCCGGGCCGCCCGACGTTTGCCGATCTGCATGATTTCAGCGCGGTCGTGATCGGCCCCGGATTGGCGGATGAAAAGCTGTCGGCGGATTTGAAGGAGCTGACTGCGGAAGTGTGGCGGCAGCTCGACCGGCCGGTCATCGCGGACGCCAGCGCGCTGGACTGGCTGCCGGCGGGGCCGACGATGACGGAAACGTTTCGAGCCATCACGCCGCATCCCGGCGAGGCCGCGCGTTTGTTGCAGGTGCCGACCAGCGCGGTGCAGGCGGACCGGCCGGCAAGCGTCCGCAGTTTGTCGGCGCGTTTCGGCAACTGTCACGTCGCGCTCAAGGGCAGCCACACGGTCGTCGGCCGCAGCACCGGCGAGCTTTTCATCAACAGTTCTGGCAATCCCCACCTCGCGCAGGGCGGGAGCGGCGACGTGCTCGCGGGCTATCTCGGCGGGTTGCTGGCGCAGCCGCAGTTCCAGCCGCCGCCTGCGGCGTTCCGGGCCATGCGCTACGCCGTCTGGCAGCACGGTGCGACGGCCGATCACTTGTCCGCGCGCGCGCACTGCTGGACGCTCGAGGAACTGCTCGTGGCGCTGGGCAGTGCCGCGTAACACGCTTGTTGCGGCGAATTTGATTTACCCGCCCAAGCCCGCTGGTGTTTAATTTTTCCATGATCAGGCTGTTAATTTTCGGAATTGCACTGGCTCTCTTCGCCACTGGCGGCGGCACCCTTCGCGGGGCGGAGTTCACCTTGAAAGACGGCACGGTCGTCAAGGGCGAACCGGTCGCGCCTAACGACAAGGGCGTCATCATCAAGGCGGAAAACGGCACGCTCGGCACGCGCATTGACTGGAACAGGTTCACGCAGGAGGCGCTCAAGGAGTTCGCGAAAAATCCGCGTGTGGCCAAAGTCATCGAGAACCTGCTGGACAGCCCGTCTGGCGGCGAAGGTGACAAGGAGGACAATGTCGTCGTCCCCGACAAGCCCAAGAAGGTCATTCCCGTCGCGCGCGATTATCCCAAGCCCGACCGCAACGCGCCGCTGTTTGGTTTCATGTCCGGTTTCAGCACCGGCATCGGCGTCGTCATGTTGCTCGTCCTTTACGGGGCCAATATCTACGCCGGGCACGAGATCGCGATTTTCCGCCGCCGCCCCAAGGCGCTGGTGTGCGGAGTTGCCGCCGGGGTGCCCGTGGTCGGGCCGCTGTTGTTTCTCTGCCTGCCGACCATTCCTGAAGCGCCGATCAACCAGATGAAAGTCGAAGCCGAGCCAGCCGCCCCAGCCGCCCCGGAACCCAAGGCGCACGGCGCGCCCAAGAAAGGAGGGCTGAGCCTCCGATCAGCGGCCGCTGCACCCGCTGCACCCGCTGCCCACGCAGCAGAAGCGGAAGCCGCCCCCGAAGGCGAGGCCGCCCCCGAGGCCGAAGCCCCGCCGCCCCCGCCGGCGGCACCCGCCGTAAAGCTGCCCACCTACAAGCGCGGCGAATTCACCATCAACCGCCGCTTCGTCGAGACCAAGCTCTCCTCCTTCCTCAAAGTCGTCCCCAGCGAGGCGGAGAAAGGCCTGGTCTGCGTGATGAAAACCGCGCGCGGCGAGTTCATAGGCCGCCGCATCACCAAGATTACCCCCGCCGACATCACCCTGGCCATCGGCGACGAAAACGCCTACTACGACCAGCTCATCACTTACAACGACATCCTCGAAATCGAAATCCGCCACAAGGACGCCTGAACTCATGAAATTCCGCACCATCCTGCTGTTCGGCGCGCCCGGTTCCGGCAAGGGCACCCAGGGCAAAATCCTCGGCACCATCCCCGGCTTCTACCATCTGGCCTGCGGCGATCTCTTCCGCAACCTCCGCATCGACAGCCCGCTCGGCCGCGTCTTCATCGACTACTCCAGCAAGGGCCAGCTCGTGCCCGACGAGCCGACCATCGAACTGTGGCAGCAGCACATCAATGCCCAGACCCAGCTCGGCCGTTTTCATCCCGACCGCGACACGCTGGTGCTCGACGGCATCCCTCGCAACGCGCCCCAGGCCCACATTCTGCGCGACACCCTTGATGTGCGCGCCCTCTTCAGCCTCACCTGCGCCGACGTCAACAAGCTCACCGAACGCCTCCAGCGCCGCGCCCTCCGCGACAACCGCCTAGACGACGCCAACATCGAAGTCATCCGCCAGCGCCTCCAGACCTACGAACTCGAAACCCGGCCGGTGCTTGATTTTTACGGGCCGGAAATTGTCCATGCGATCGATTCGACCAAGGATCCCCTGCGCGTCCTGACCGACATCCTCAACATCATTGTTCAGCGCCTCTGAGCCTGACCAAGGCTGTCGGCCAGCGTGCCCGCAGCCACTGCCATTCGGATTCCGTTCCCTCCCCGTGTCCGCCCCGCTCCGCATCGTCTTCATGGGCACCGCCGAATTGGCCTGCCCGAGTCTCGCCGCCCTCGCAAGCTGGCCGGTCGCCGCCGTGGTCGCCGTCGTCACCCAACCCGATCGTGCCAGAGGCCGCGACCTCAAGCTCCAGCCCTCCGCCGTAAAAACCCTCGCCCTCGCCCGTCAGATTCCCGTGCTCCAACCCGAGCGCGCCCGCCACGAAGACTTCATCGCCCAGCTCCGCGCGCTCGCTCCCGACCTGCTCGTCGTCGCGGCGTACGGCCAGATTCTTCCCCAAGCCATTCTCGATCTGCCGCGCCACGGCTGCCTGAACGTCCACACCTCTCTCCTGCCCAAATATCGCGGCGCGGCTCCGATCCAATGGGCCATTCTCGACGACCAGCCCGAGACCGGCGTCACGATCATGAAAATGGATGCCGGCCTCGACACTGGAGCCATCGTGAGGGTCGTCACCACGCCGATCCTTCCCGAGGACAACGCTCAAACGCTCCACGACCGTCTCGCCACCCTCGGCGCGCGCCTGCTCCTCGAAACCATCCCCGGCTACGTCCGCGGCGAAATCCTCCCCCGCCCCCAGCCCGCCGAAGGATCCTCCTACGCGCGCAAAATCACCAAGCAGGACGGCGCGCTCGACTGGTCCCAGCCCGCCCGTACCCTATGGAACCGCCTCCGGGCCTTCACCCCGTGGCCCGGCACCTTCACCCACCTTCCCGCCACGCCGACGCCGCAGTTGCTGAAAATCTGGCGCGCCGAAATCGAACCCGCCCGCTCCGGCCCGCCCGGCGAAATCCTCCAGGCCGACAAAACCGGCCTTCTCATCGCCTGCGGCACCGGCAGCTTGCGCGTCCTCGAACTCCAGCGCGAAGGCGGCCGCCGCCTCGCTACCGCAGACTATCTCGCCGGGCACCCCTTGCCGGTGGGGACAAAAGTCTCAACAGCCACAGCCATCCAATAGCGGAACATCGTGGTACCACCACAGGCATTATCGGTGAATTGCGGGCGATTCAGAGCAGTAGTCTCGATCAGTGAGTAATTGGATCAAGTGACTAAGCCGCGTCTATTCTGTTAAAATGGGGAATTAGACCACAGAGAAACGATGTACACAGAGAAAGCCGGGGAACGGGCCGGCTTAAGGAAGTCACCAATCAGGGGACGAATACCGAACAGCTGCTCCTTCCCTCTCTGCGTTCCTTCCGATCTCTGCGGTGTTTTCAGGAACCGCTCTGAACGTGGTGACGCGGAGTGGAACACCGCAGAGATCGGAAGGAACGCAGAGAGGGAAAGGGCGGAAGCGTGCACCTGCTTACTCACTACGGAGACTGTCAAAGTTTTTCTTGCCGCCCCACGCGCTCCGCATGGCTTACGGCCCCTTTGCCCAGCGGCCATCGTATCTCTGTGGTCCAAGCGAATCGGCGTGACCGAGTAGTTACGGCTAGCCAGCCTCAGCGGAAATCGCCCTTCTCTTCCACGTCAAACCCTCTCCTTCCTAACTAATCCCGCCCCCATCCCTCCCCATTTTTCTGCCCTCTATTTTTCCGCCCTCCCCGGTCTCTCCGCCCGTCACTTCGACAGCGCCACGATATATCTCTGAAACCGCTCACACTCCGGCGCCCGCCCGAGGTTTGTATATATCTGGTGCAGATTAGAACACATCCGCAGCAGAATGCGCCGCGGCGACATCGGTGTGAGAAACAACTCAAACGACTGATGCCCGGTGCTGACCAGAAATTTCACACAGTCATTGCGCGACAAGAGCCGCCCCTTGTTGAACACATCGATGTAATGCTCCCCCACGGCTGACTGATGCCGGCAGATGAAATGCCCCGGCATCCCGACCCCTGTGATCGGCAGCCGCAGCCGTTTGGCGATCAGCATGTAGAGCACGCACAGACTGATGGGATTCCCCAGCCGCCGGTCGATGACCCGGTTGAGATAGCTGTTGTCCGGATGGTAGTAAGTCTTGGTGTCGCCCACGAACGAAAGCTTCTCCGCCGGATTCTCAAACAGGTAACGATTGATCGTGCCCAAAATGGTGACGATGTCACCGCGGAGATCGAGCCGCTCGCGCAAATCCGCGGCGAAACTGTCCAACATCGCCTCGTACGCTGCGCGGTTCAGATCGGGATAACACGTCCGCGCCAGCAGCCACACGCCGGTCTCCAGATCGAAATCCTCGCCGTGACTGACACAAAACCCGATGAAGCAATTGTCCGTATTCTGTCGCGCGAAGTGCGTGACGATCTCATGCGCACGCCGGCGCAGCAGCGGGTCGGGACTGATCTCGTGCGGCCGCAGCCAGTCCACGACAGCCGGGCCGTGCGCGAGAATGGTGCTGCGGATCAGCCGGTAAACCTCCGGATCCTCGTCTTTGAGCAGGGTCAGCAGCGCCGCCTTGGTGCTGTCGGTAAGGGGCGCGGAAACGCGCCGCTCTGTAATTAGTGCGCTCATGAAGCGGCGGAACCTTGCCACCGTTGCCTCCCCTTTTCAACCGCCAACCCAAAAAAAACCAAAACGATCCACGCCTCCCCAACCCGCGTCACGCATCACGCGTCACGCATCACGCGTCATCCGCACAAAGTTGTTTCCACCCCCCGCACGACTCCGCTACGTTTTCGCACCGAAATGAAAAATCTGACACTCCTCCTCGCGACCGTTTTGCTCTCCCTCCACCCCGCGCCCGCCCAAGACCAGTGGCCGCAATTCCGCGGCCCCACCGGTGACGGCCACGCCACCGCCACCGGCCTCCCGCTCAAATGGAGCGCCACCGAAAACGTGAAATGGTCCGTACCCATTGCCGGCAAAGCTTGGTCCTCCCCCGTCATCTGGGACGACCAGGTCTGGGTCACCACCGCCACCCCGGACGGTCAGCAACTCTCGGCCATCTGCGTGAGCAAGGCCGACGGCAAAGTCATTCATGACCTCAAACTCTTCACCGTCGCGAACCCACAGTTCTGTCACAAATTCAACTCCTACGCCTCTCCCACCCCCGCCATCGAGGCCGGTCGCATCTACGTCACCTTCGGCTCGCCCGGCACCGCCTGCCTCGACACCAAGACCGGCAAAACCCTGTGGGAACGCCGCGACCTCGAGTGCAATCACTTCCGCGGCGCCGGCTCCTCACCGGTGATTTTTGAAAACCTCCTCCTCATGCACTTCGACGGCAGCGACCTTCAATACGTCGTCGCCCTCGACAAAGAAACCGGCAAGACCGTCTGGAAAACCAACCGCTCCATCGACCACAAGGACCTCCTCCCCAACGGCAAAGTCCAAGCGGACGGCGACATGCGCAAAGCCTTCGCCACCCCGGACATCCAGCTTATCGACGGTAAGCCGATCATGATCAGCCAGGGTGCCAAGGCCCACTACGCCTACGACCCGCGCACCGGCAAGGAACTCTGGCGCGTCGAAGAACGCGGCCAGCACTCCGCCAGCACCCGCCCCGTGTTTGGCAACGGCATGTTCTATCTCCCAACCGGCTTTTCCAAAGGTCAGCTCCTCGCCGTCCGCGCCGGCGGCAGCGGTGTAGTAACCGACACCCACGTCGCCTGGCGTCTCAACCGCGGCGTCCCCAACAAACCCTCCCTCGTGCTCCACAACGACCTCCTCTTCATGATCGACGACGGCGGTGTCG
>BJHT01000023.1 GCA_014193395.1 Verrucomicrobiota bacterium | reverse complement strand
GGGGGGTGGAGTGGGGGACGGAGGATTTCTGGGAGGGGTCTAAGGAGGGGTGCGGGGGGGGGGGGGGGCGCGGACGAGGGCACGGGAGCGGGGGCGGGCGGGGGTGCGGTGACGAGGTGCGCGGGAGGCGCAGGGGTGTGGGGGAGATGCCTGGCGGAGGAGTGGCGGGCGGCGAAGACGGTGACGAGGAGGCGTTCGCCGAGCGCGGGGTCGAGGACGGCACCGAAGGCGGGCTGGGCGTGGACGCAGTGGCGGTTGAGGTCTTCCATGACGCGGCCGATTTCGTTCATGCCGAGGTCGCCGGCGGCGGCGAAGCTGACGAGGACGGAGGTGGCTTCGGCGAGGATCTGGCCGTGCTCGAGGAGCGGGTGCGCGGTGAGTTTTTCCATGATCTCGCGGGCGCGGTTGGGGCCGGTGGCTTCGACGGTGGCGAAGGCGCTCTCGGCGTGGCGCCCGCGGAAGACGGCGCGGAGGTTGGCGAAATCGAGCTTGAGCAGATGGTCGCCGTGGAGCAGCCGCCAGATGCCGGCGACGGACTGGCCGAGCAAGTCGTAGGTGAGCGCGAGGCTTTGCGGTACGGCGGGATTTTCGCCGGTGAGTTTCAGGAGTTTGGCGAGGGGGAGCGTGACGACGGCATCCGCGGCGGCTTTGAGCTGGTCGAGGGCGTTGCCAGCGGTGCGGTGGCGGGCGTGGCTTTCGAACTCGAAGGGCAGCGTGGCCATGACGATCACGAGGGCTTCGCACTCGCGCGCGAGGCGGGCGAGCACGGGGGTCGCGCCGGAGCCGGTGCCGCCGCCGAGGCTGGTGAGGAAGAAGACGAGGTCCGCGCCTTTGCACCAGTGGCGCATGCGGTCGAGGCCTTCCTGCGCGGCGGTGTGGCCGATCTGCATGTCGCCGCCGGTGCCGAGGCCGTGCGTGGTGCGCGCGCCGATGGGCAGTTTGTGCGCGATGGCGCAGGCGTGCAGCGCGTGGCTGTCGGTGTTGACGGCGATGAACTCGGCGTTGGTGAAGCCGAGGCGCGCGAGGTGTTCGAGGGCTTTGCAGCCGGCGTCGCCGACGCCGAAGAAGCGGACGGTGAGCGGGCGCGGCGCGGCGGCGGGTTCAGGGGCGTCGGCCGGGTAATCGGTGTGATGGATCATAGGCTTCGCAGGGTTGGGGATTACCGCGCTTTGACAGGGTTGCGCCACGCCGAGATGGCTTTCAGCGGTTCGGCGAGGCGTTCCATGAAGGAGTCGCCGGTGGAGCGGCGGGCGCGCTGGGAGGCGCCGAAGCGGACGAGGCCGATGGCGGCCTGGAACTCGGGCACGGAGGTCACGCTGGTGGGGCCGCTGAGGCTGGATTTGCCGAGCGTGACGGGAAGCTGAAAAACTTTTTCGGCGAGTTCCTGGATGCGCGGCGTGCGGCTGCCACCGCCGCAGAGGAACACGCCCGCGCCGAGGCATTCCCACAGGTCATTGTCGGTCAGGGCATCAGCAATGATCTCGAAGGTTTCGGTCAAACGCAGCGCCTGGATGCGGCGGAGATGCTCGAGATTGACGGAGCGCGCGGGCAGTCCGACATCGGTGGGCAGGGTGATGATCTGGCCTTTGCAACTGTCGTCAGCGATGGCCTCGCCGTGTTTGAGTTTGAGCTGCTCGGCCTGGACCTGCGAGACGCGCAGGCCGAGGGCGAGGTCGTTGGTGACATTGTGGCCGCCGACGGCGACAACGCCGGTGTGCTTGATGATGCGGTTGGCATAGACCACGAATTCGGTCGTGCCCGCGCCGAGATCAATCACGAGCGCGCCCAGTTCCTTGTGCTCGGGTTCGAGGAGGGACATGGCCGAGGCGAGACCGTTGAAAGCCATTTCGTCCACGCCGAGTTCGAGCTGCTTGAGGAGCTTGAAGGCCGTCTGGCTGCGGTCCTTGTTGCCATGCACGACGTGGAGATAGGACTCGAGGCGGCTGCCGCAAATGCCCACGGGGCTGGGCAAGTTGGTGCGGTCATCGACGTTAAAATTCTGCCGGATGCAATGGATCATGCAGTGGCCGTTCGGGAGCGCGACGGCCCGGGCGTCCTTGAGCACGTCCTCGACATCCTCTTCGGTGATCTCGCGGTCGGCGGAGGGGATCATTTTCACGCCGCGGTTGTTGAAGCCGGAGACGTGGCGGCCGGTGACGCCGAGGACGACGTGGGTGATCTCGACGTTGGCCTGGTCCTCGGCGTCGGCCAGCGCGTTGCGCAGGTCCTCGAGCGCCGCGCCCGGATTCACGATCTCGCCCTTGACCACGCCGTTGGACTCGACCTCGCTGACGTGAACGATGTTGAGCGCGCCCGTGGCGCTCTGCTCGCCGACGGCGACGCGGATTTTCGCGGTGCCGGTTTCCAGTCCGATGATGGTGCGTTTCTTCTCAAACATGTCTCCTCCTTGGCCGGGTGCTTTTGACCGGCGGTGGGTTTTGCGGCGGGGCCTGGCCCGGCTCGAGCCAGCGCACGGGGATGTTGTGAACGACCGACAAATCCGCCGTGGCGACCTGTTTGCCGAGCTTGACGCCGGCCTCGTGAATCTGCCGCCAGCGGCGCAATTGCTTCTCCAAATCGTGCAATGCCAGCGTGACTTCCGCGCCTGCGCCGGTGACGACCGTGAGCACGTCCGGCGCGGAAACGTCGATGCGCCGCAGGTCCACCACGCCGGACATCGGCGAGCCTTCAAACTGGTCGATGAGCTGGATCGCCGCCTTGAACTGGGGCGTGGAAATGCCGCGCTCGAGGCTGAAATCGGCCGCGTTCACGCCGGTGAGCAGCGGCAGGGAATCGTCGGGCAAACTCGCCGGATCGGCCGCGAGCCGGCGGTCGAGCGGGTTCATGACGTGGCCGGTCGGGTCCACGTGATACACGCGGTTTTGCAGGCCCTGCTTCGGATCGACCGCGAGTGACACGATCTGCGCGATCGGCTCGCGCTCGGTGACGCGGATGCGGAGCGTGTGCGGCAGCGTGCGCTCGACGGACGCGGTGCGGATGATCGGCACCAGCTCGAGGTTGCGTTTGACCTCCCAGAGATTCAGCCCGAGCAGGTTCTGGCCCTTGCGGACGGCGGCCCATTTCTCGATGTGCTGCGGCGCGAGCACGCCGTCGGTGATCGTCTCGATGTGCTGGATGGCGAACTGATCGCTGGCGAACACGAGGCGGTCGAGCACCCACTCGCCGCCGCGCCAGACGCCGAACACGACGACCACGAGCGCGAAGAGCAACCCGAAGCCGACGCCGAGCACGCGCACGCGCTGGGCGCGCACGCGCTCGTTGCGCAGGTTCACGTCGAGGCGTTCCATCTGCCGTTTCCGTTTGTTTTTATTTTTGCCAAGCCAAGCCATAAGCACTCACTTCCGCGTTTCCATTTTCGGCGCTGCGCCGCGGCGCAACGCGAGGTCCACCATTCGCTGACACAAGGCCGGATAGCCCAAGCCCGCGGCGGCCGCCGCCTTGGGCAGCAGGCTTGTCTCGGTCATGCCGGGCAGTGTGTTGATTTCCAAAACCACCGGCTCGCCGTTCGCGCGGACCATCACGTCCACGCGCGCGTAATCGCCGCCGCCAATCGCCGCGAAGGCTCCGAGCGCCGCGGCCTGCACGCGTTCCGTCACGCCCGGCGGCAAATCCGCGGGGCAAAAATATTCCGTCGCGCCCTTCGTGTATTTGCTGTGGAAATCGTACACGCCGTTGTGCGGGCGGACCTCGACGACCGGCAGCGCGACGCCATCGAGAATGCCCACGGTGGTCTCGCAGCCGACGATGCGTTCTTCCACCAGGACCTCGGTGTCGAATTGGAGCGACTCGCGCAACGCCGCGGGCCAGTCGGCGACGCGATCGACAAATTGCAAGCCGACGCTCGAACCCTGGCGCACGGGCTTGAGCACGACGGGCGGCTGCCAGCCCGCGGGCCACGGCGCGGCGGGCGCGGCGAAGACGGCGAAACGCGCGGTCGGCACGCCGGCGGCGACGCAGCGCTGTTTGGTGAGTACTTTGTCAAAGGCGAGGCGGCTGGCCGCAGGGCCGCAGCCGGTGTAGGGCACGCCCAGTTTTTCCAACTGCTGCTGCACCGTGCCGTCCTCGCCGTAGGTGCCGTGCAGAGCGAGGAACACGACCTCGGTGCCAGCGGGCAACTGCCAGTCCGCGGTGCGCGGGTCCAGCTCGGTGACGTGGTGGCCGAGCGAGCGCAGCGCCGCGGCGACGGCCGCGCCAGAGCGCAGCGAGACGTCGCGTTCGGCCGAGGGGCCGCCGAGCATCACGGTGATATGGTGGGCGCAGGTCACGGTTCGCCGATGATTTCGACTTCGGTTTCGAGTTCGAGGCCGCGCTGGGTGCGGACGTGCGCGCGGATTTGCTCAATGAGTTCGAGCACGTCGCGCGCGGTGGCGTGGCCGCCGTTGACGATGAAATTGCCGTGGACATCCGAGACGACGGCGTCGCCGACGCGGCGGCCCTTCAAGCCGAGTTCGTCGATCAGCTTGCCGGCGGGGCAGGGGCCGGGGTTCTTGAAAATGCAGCCGGCGCTCGGCGCGGCGGGCTGGGTGGTCCAGCGCTTGTCGTTGCTGGCGCGCATCGTTTTCTCGATCTCGTCGCGAGGCGCGGGGCGTCCGCGAAAGACCGCGCCGAGCGCGATGTGCGTGCGGAGCAGCGGGCACGAGCGGTACTTCACCGGGACCTCGGCCACCGGACGTTCGTGAATCTGGCCGGTGAAATCCATGAAGCGCAGCGACTCGAGCGCGGCGAAGGTCCAGGAACCCATCGCGCCCGCGTTCATGCGCAACGCGCCGCCGACGCTGCCGGGGATGCCTTCGAGAAATTCGAGTCCGCTCAGGCCGTGGCGCTTGGCCTCGACGGCGACGGTTTTCAATTTCGCGCCCGCGCCGCAGTGCAGGCGCTCGCCGCGTATCTCGACCTGCGAGAAATGCGGCTGCGCGAGCGACACGACCACGCCGCGGATGCCGCCGTCGCGCACGAGGAGATTCGAGCCGCGCCCAAGCACGAAGAACGGCACGGCGCGTTCGGCGCAGAAGCGCGCGAGCCGCGCCAGCTCGTCGTCCGAAGCGGGTTCGATGAAAAAGTCCGCGGGGCCGCCGACGCGCAGGGTGGTGCGTTTGGCGAGCGGTTCGTTTTCGCGGAGCACGGTGCCGGGCGCGAGCAGGGCGCGGAGTTCGGCGGCGAGCGGAGCGGACGGGGCGGCGGTAGCGACAGCGGCCGTGGTGGTCGCGACGGCGGCTTTCATTTCCGCCGCGAGCTGATGGGCGACGCGCGTGATGTCGCCCGCGCCGAGGAAGAGGACGAGGTCGCCGGGACGCATTTCGGCGCGCACGGCGGCGACGAGGTCGTCGAGGACGGGCACGAAGCGCGCGGACTGGCCGCGGGCGCGCACGGCGTCGGCGAGGACGCCGCCGTTGATGCCGGGGATTTCCGGTTCGCTCGCTGCGTAAACCTCGGTGAGCCAGAGGCAGTCGGCGTCGCTGAAACAGGTGGCGAACTGCGCGAGCAGGCTGCGCGTGCGGGTGAAGCGATGCGGCTGGAACGCGACGAGCAAACGCCCGCAGCCGAGCTGTTTCAACGCCCGCAGCGTCGCGGCGATCTCGCGCGGATGATGGCCGTAGTCATCGTAGATGCGATGTTCGCGGCTGCTGTGGAGCAGTTCCTGCCGCCGCGCCGCGCCGGTGAAACCGCGGAGGGCGCGGGCGATGTCGGCGGCTTCGTAGCCGAGTTCCGTCAGCAGCGCGACGACGGCGGCGGCGTTGGAGACATTTTTTTCGCCGACCAGGTTGAGCGAAAAACCGCCGAGCCGCGTGGTGCCGCGATGGATTTCAAACAACGTCTCGGCGAGTTGGCGGCCGGCCGCAGGCTGCACGGTCACGGCTTCGAGACGGAACTGCGCGGCGGGATTGAAGCCGTAGGAAATCGCGCCGGGCCGGCTGGCGAAGAGCGCGACAAGGGTCGGATCGTCGGCGCAGTAAACGAGGCGACCGCTGGTGTGGCTGGCGAAACGTTGGAACTCGTCGCAAATGGCCTCGAAGGTTTCGTAGTAGTCGAGATGCTCTTCATCGACGTTGAGGACGATGGCGTGCTCGGGGTGGAACTCGCGCAGCGTGCCGTCGCTTTCATCGGCCTCGACGACGAACCAGCGGTCCTGGCCGGCGACAGCGAAGGCGTTCGGAGCCGCGCCCGCACCGCCGCCGACGAGCAGCGGCTCGCGGGAGGTGCCGCGGCTGAAGCGCGCGTGGCGGGGCAGTTGCGGCACGGTCGCGCCGATAGCGAAGCTGGGTTCGGCCTGCAATTTCTCGAGCGCGAACGCGAGCAGCGAAGTGGTCGTGGTTTTGCCGTGCATCCCGGCGACGCAGATGCCGCGCTGACGTCGCACGAGCGCGGCGAGCAGGCTGGCGCGGCGCGCGATGGGAATCTGGAGTTGCTGCGCGGCGAGAATCTCGGGGTTCTCGAGCCGGATGGCGGACGAGTAAACCACCAGGAACGGCGGCGGGTCGCCGAGGTGGGACACGGCATGACCCACCCCGATGCGTGCCCCGCGACGACGGAGGATTTCGATGTCTTCGTTTTCGCAGAGGTCCGAGCCGCTGACGCCAAAGCCGAGATCGAGCAGCAGGTGGCCCAGGCCGCTCATGCCGCAACCGCCCGCGCCGATGAGATGCACGGCGCCGCCGGGCGGAGCCTCGCGGAGGATGGCGCTGACTTGGCTGGGGTCGATGCGGGTCATGCGCGCGGGGAAGAAGAAAAGCTCCAAGGATAAAGCTCAAAGCTCAAGGGAAGGGCCAAGGGACAAGGACCAAACGAGGGGCGGGCGGGCTTGGGGCTTGGGGCTTGGAGCTTTCTTTGAGCTTTGAGCTTTGAGCTTTGAGCTTCGCGTTGAGATAGCCGCTGCACCGCCCTTCCACTTTGAGCCGCGGAGAAACCGCCCGCCGCGAGAGACGGCGACGCACAGCCGATCACGTCGGCGATGCGGCCGGCGATTTGTTCGGCGGCGGCGGGGAAATGCCACGCGGCGAGGGCGTCGGTCATGCGGGCGCGGGCGGCGGGGTCGCGGAGGAGATCGAGAATCAAGCGGGCGAGCTGTTCGCCGGTGGCGCCGCGTTGTTCGAGCAGCGCGGCCGCGCCGGTGCGGACGAGGGCCATGGCGTTGTGGAACTGATGATTGTCCACGGCGGCGGGATATGGGACGAGGATGGTCGGCACGCGCACGGCGGCGAATTCCGCGAGCGACGACGCGCCGGCACGGCTGACGGCTACGGTGGCCGCGCCGAGCGCGAGTTCCATTTCGGTGAGGAACGGGCGGACGACGGCTTTTTGTCCCGTGGCCGCCCACGCGGCGCGGACTTTTTCAAAATCGTCCGGGCCGGTGAGATGGAGGATTTGCAGCTCGGGCTGCTCGCGGGCGAGCAGTGGTTGCGCGGCGAGCACGAGGTCGTTGACCCCGCTCGCGCCCTGGCTGCCACCGACGACGAGCAGGACGGGACGGTCAGATTTCAAACCAAGCGCGGCGCGGCAGGACGCCGGTGGCTGCGCGATGAATTGCGAACGCACGGGCGTGCCGGTGGTCGTGACGCGTTGGAGAAAAAGATGATCGGTGGCCGAGGCGAATCCGACGAAGGCTTCGTTCACGACGTGCGCGAGCAGGCGGTTGGCGCGGCCGGGAATGGCGTTGGCCTCGTGAAAAAACGTGGCCGCGCCGCGAAGCTTGCCGGCGAGCACGGGCGGGGCGCTGGTGAAGCCGCCCATCGCCAGCACGGCGCGCGGGGGCGTCGTTTTGAAGAGCCGGCGGGCCGCATTGAGCGAACGAAAAAAGCCGAGTGCAAAACGGCCGATGCCGCCGCGGCTGAGGCCCACGGCGGGCAGGGTTTCGACGCGCATTCCGCGCACGGAGCGCACGGCCTGCTGGTCCACTTCTTTCGGCGAGACGAGCACGAGGATGTCGCAACCGCGCTGCTGCAGGGCGTCGGCGATGGCGAGGCCGGGGAACAGATGGCCGCCCGTGCCGCCGCACGCGAGGGCGACCAACGGTTTTGCAGGTGCGGGTTGCATCGGGGAGCTAGGCGGTGACGGGGCGGGCGGAGGGAAGGTGGTTAACCACAGAGACACGATGAACACAGAGAAAAACAGGCCAATGCTCCAGCACCGGGATGCTGCCGAGCAACGATCCAAAACAACACAGCCACTTTCTTTCCTTCTCTGTGTTCATCGCGTCTCTGTGGTTCATCTGTTTTGTCCTGCCGAACGGGTTGCAGCTAGGTGGCGGGCACGGCGTTTTCGTCGAGGACCTCGACGGTCGCGGATTCGGGCGCGGCGGCGTGGCGCGCGATGCTCAGGAGAATGCCGACGCCGATGAGCATCATCAGCAGACTCGATCCGCCGTAGCTGATGAAGGGCAGCGGCAGGCCCTTGTTCGGCAGCGAACTGGTGACGACGCCGATGTTGATGAAGGCCTGAAACCCGATGAGCAAACTGATGCCCGCACCAAGCAGGAAGCCGAAGCGATCGCGCGCGTGCGACGCGATGAAGAGGCCGCAGATGACGAGCACCACGTAGGCGAGCACGATGCCGAGCGTGGCGACGAGGCCCAGTTCTTCGCCGATGACGGAGAGGATGAAGTCGGTGTGATTCTCGGGCACGAAGCCGAGTTTTTGCAACCCGTTGCCGAGTCCGAGGCCGCTCCAGCCGCCCGAGCCGATTGCCACGAGCGCCTGCCAGGCCTGGTAGCCGACGCCGGACTTGTGCGCCTCGGGATCGAGGAAGGCGAGGATGCGATTGAAGCGAACCGGGTTGTGGTAGATGGCCACGCCAATCACAACGGCGATCGCCGCGCCGGAGGACACCACCCATTTCCACGACGACCCGGCGAGCACCAGCAGCGAGGCGGTCACGAGCACGAGCAGAATCGTGGTGCCGAAGTCCGGCTCGAAAATAATCAGCCCCAGCAGCGGGGCCACCAGCAGGCCGGGCAGCACAAGGCCACGCCCCACATTGGCCATCTGGCGACGATGAAATTCCGCGTAATGCGCGAGGACGATGATGAGCGCGAACTTGGCCAGTTCCGAGGGCTGGAAGCCGGCGACGCGGAAATCCAGCCAGCGAAACGCGCCGTTCTTTTTGATCCCGATGTGAGGAGCGAACACCAGCGCCAGCAGGACGATCGCCACGGCGTAGATCAGCCACGACCAGTCCTTGAGTTTGCGGTAATCAAGCGCCGCAGCACCAATCCCAATCAGCACGCCGAGCGCGGCCCAGCCGAGCTGCATCAACAACAAACCCGGTCGTTTTTTTCGCGACAACTCCATGGGAAAAGCGTCCTCGAGCAGGAGCCGGTTGGCGTGGGCAATTTCGGTGTCGGAGGGATTCGACTCGACCAGCTTGCGGGTGTCGGCGCGCAACTCCACGCGGCTGAAGAGCACGGAATCGTACAGGAGCGGGCCGGCCAGAATTCGGTTGAACTCGTCCACCAAAACGCGCCGCACCGTCTTGATGTCGGAGGTTTTCTCGAGGGCTTCGGCGACGGCCCATTGACCGGCGGGAGAAAGCTGGTCGCCGAGGAAGGCCGCCACCGGGTCCGCCCGCTGCGCGAGCCGGACGGCCAGCAGCGTCACTTCCTTGAGGTCCGCCACCGTCAGCCGATGGGGCCGCGCCTGCATGTAAATGCTGGCGCTATACAACGTCACCAGCCCCAAGGCCAGCAGGCCACCGACGCAAAATACCAACAGCGTTGTCGCTCGTCGCATAATCGTCCTTCCGCCGTCGCCCCGCGCGGACGGAGTGTCCAACCGACACTCCGCCCCGGGCCAATGTCACCACTTGCCGCCGCTGCCGGATCGGGTTTGCGACCGGTCTTGCCGGGCATCCATCAGGGGACGCCCGCCGGAAGGACCCATCGGATCAACTGGCGGGAACCGCCTTCGGCGCCGGTTTGTCGGAGGCCGCGGGCAGCTTGAGTTTCTGGCCGACCTTGATCTGGTCGGTCTTGAGTTTGTTGAGGTCGCGGATCGCCTTGACCGTGGTCTTGTTGGCCTTGGCAACTTTGCCGAGGGTGTCGCCGGATTTGACCGTGTACGTGCCGGCTTCATCGGGTTTCGCGTCGGCAGTCTTCTTGGTCTCGGGCGTGGCCGACTTGGGCGCGGCGGCGGGGATGGTAACTTTCTGGCCGATCTTCAGCTTGTTCGGGTTGGCGTCGGGATTGGCCTTCGTGATCGCGGCGGCGGAGACGCCGTATTTTTTCGCGAGCGTGGAGAACGAGTCGCCCTTGCCGATGGTGTGCTGCTTCGGGCCATCAAGCGACGGCGGCGGCTCAGGCTTGGGCTGCGGCGGAACGACCGCCGGCGGTTGCACAGGCGGCGGCTCGGGCAGGGCCGGAGCGACCGGCTGCGGCGGCAGCGGAGGCGGAGTGGTTGCGAAATTGCCGGCGCCCTGCGGGTTGAGCGGGGGGCCGCCGGGCGGAAGGCCGATCGGTGGCGGCGGAGTGCTGCTGCCGGCCGGCGTGTAATCGATCGGCGGCGGCGTCGGCACGCCCGTGTTGGCGGGCTTTTCGTCCTTCGGCTTGCAGGCCTGAAGCAGCACGCCGGCGAAGAAGACCGCGTGGATCGCAATGATCACGAAGACAAAGAGGCGGACGTTGGATTTGGGTTTCGACGCGGACTCGTTGAGCGCGCCCTCGGGAGCAGGTTGGTTGGGGTTGTTCATAACTGGTTTTTCGTTGGTGACACTGGCTTCGCGCGGCGGGGAAAACTCACCGCCCAACGCGAAATCTATTTTTAATCGTCGATTTATTTCTGATCTGTTGCTGGCAACTGTCGCGACCCGGAACCCCGGACACCATCGGCTGTGGCCTCAAACGGGAGCACCACCATTCATTGTGCGCGCCCCGACGTTGACCGCCTGTCGAAACACTTCACCCCGATGTTGATAATTCTGAAACATGTCAAAGCTGGAACAGGCTGGTGAAAGCAAAACTACGTCGCCGGGGACCGCTTTCCGGGCCGCTTCAAGGGTTGCTTCTAGCAATGAATCCACGGTGGTGCAAGGAGTAAACAGGCCCCAGGCAGCGCGGATTTTCTCGCGCGTTTCGCCGAGCAAAAACGCGTGTTTCACGCGCTGCGCCAGGAGCGGTCCGAGGTCGTGATAATCGAAGCCTTTGTCCTTGCCGCCGGCGATGAGGAGGATGTTCGGTTCGCCGCGTTCGCCGCCCGGCATGGTCAGCAGCGCCTTGCGCACGGCGTCCACGTTCGTGGCCTTGGAATCGTTGACAAATTTAACGCCGTTCACCTCGGCCAACAGCTCGCAGCGATGCGCCGCCGCCGGGTAGCTCTGCAGCGCCTCGATCACCTGCGCGAGGGGGAGGCGGAGCACGCGCCCGACGGCCAGAGCCGCCATGAGATTCTCCGCGTTGTGGGGACCGCGGAGTTGGCCCTGCTCCATGTTCAGCAACGGCCCGCACCAGTCATCGAGCCGGCTCACGAGCAGGCCGCGGTCGTAGAAGAGATCCGCCGTGCGCGAGGTCGCGCTGAAGGTGATAATCTTCGACGGCACCTTCACGCCGAGCGCGTGGAGCTGCGCGAGGGCCTCGCTCTGGATGATCGCCCAGTCGAACGGCTGCTGGTTCAGGAACACGCGCGCCTTGGCCCGCGCGTAGTCGCCCATCGTCGCGTAACGGTCGAGATGATCGGGCGTGATGTTGAGCAACACCGCGACGGAGGGGCGGAAATATTGCGTCGTCTCGAGTTGGAAAGAACTGGCTTCGACCGTAAGAAAATCCAGCTCTCGCGTCTGCGACGCGACGGCGCACACGGGGAGGCCGATGTTGCCCGCGGCGATGGTTTTGCGATGGCAATGGTTGATCATCCGCGCGACCAGTTCGGTCGTCGTGGTTTTTCCATTGGTCCCCGTGATCGCAATGGTCAGGCAGCGCGACTGTTGGTAGCCGAGTTCCAATTCGCCAATCAACGGCACGCCGCGCTGCGTCACGCCACGCACCAAGGTCGAACTCGTCGCGATCCCCGGACTCACCACCGCGAGATCAAACGGCCCCTCCGGTGCCGTCGCGCAACCGAGCGTCACTGCGACCCCGAGCTTGCGCAGCGCGTCCGCCTCGGCCCGCAACGCCGCGCTGTCCGCGGAGTCCACGGCGGTCACAGTCGCGCCTTGCTCGACGAGCAGACGGCAGGCCGCCTGGCCGCTCGTTCCGAGGCCCAGCACCACGACCGATTTTTGTGCGAGAGAAAACATGCTACGGCAAAAACAGTTCCAAATTTCGAATTACAGATTTCGAGTTACGAATTTCAAATCACGCATCACCACTCACCGCAGCTTCAACGTGCTCAGCGCGACCAGCGCGCACACGATGCTCAGGATGTAGAACCGCGTCACCACCTGCGATTCATACCAGCCCTTCACTTCAAAATGATGGTGCAGCGGCGCTTTCAAAAACACCCGCTGCCCCGTCCCCGTCCGGAGCCGCGTCAGCTTGAACCATCCCGTCTGCATCATCACCGACGCCGCCTCGGCGACGAACACGCCGCCCGCGATCACGAGCACGAACGGCTGGTGAATAAGCAGCGCGATCAACCCCAGCGCGCCGCCGAGCGCCAGCGATCCGGTGTCGCCCATGAACACCTGCGCCGGGTGACAATTGAACCAGAGAAACCCCAACCCCGCACCGATCAGCGCCGCGCAAATCACCGTCAACTCGCCCGCGCCCGGCACATGCGGCACCTGTAAATAACGCGCCGCAATCGCATTGCCCGCGATGTAGGTCATGATCAAAAACACCAGCGCGACGATTACCGTGCAGCCGATGGCCAGCCCGTCGAGGCCGTCCGTCAGGTTCACCGCGTTCGAGCTGCCCACGATCGTCAGCACCGCGACCGCGAGGCCGGCCAGCCCCGCGCCGGTCAGCACCGGATGCTTGAAAAACGGCACATGCACCTCGGTGATCAGCGTCGCGGTGGCCGGCAGCCGCCACAGATAAACGCCGATGAACAACGCCAGCGTCGTCTGCACCGTCAGCTTCACCACCGAGGTCGCGCCGGCGCTGCTCTGCCGCGTGATCTTCGCGTAGTCATCGTAGAAACCCAGCCCCGCCAACACGACCACCGACAGCAGCGTCAGCACCACCAGCTCGTTCCACTGCGTCCACAGCAGCGCCGTGAAATCCAGCACCAGTACAATCATCAGCCCGCCCATCGTTGGCGTGCCTTTCTTGCTGAGAATGCGCGCCTTCAGGTCGCCCTGCTCTTCCGCGCGATCGCGATAATTCTGGCCGAACTTCAATTCCTTGAGCCACGCGATCATCCGCGGCCCCAGCCACAGCGACAGCAGCAGCGCCGTCAACGCCGCCCCCGCGCTGCGCACCGTGATGTAGCGAAACACGCGCAGCACCGACAACGCATCCGCCCACTCCGTCCCGGCGGCCTGCTCCTGCAAATAATGGGCGAGGTAATAAATCATGGCTGCTGCGCCTCCCCGCCGCGCGCGTTCTCCGCGCCGCTCATCGTTGCCGAACCGCGCAAAATCTCGCCGACCCGCTCGATGCGCGACGACCGCGAGGCCTTGAGCAGCACGACATCGCCGGGCCGCACCAGTTCCCGCAACGCGTGTCCGGCGCTCTCGGCATCGGCGAATTCACGCACGCCCGTCAGGCCCGCGCGCGTCGCGGCCTGCGTGGTGACGCCCGCCATGCGCCCGACCGCGAGCAACATTTCCAAGCCCGCGGTCGCTGCGCGTGCGCCCACCTCGGCGTGCGCGCTCGCGGTGTGATTGCCCAGTTCCGCCATGTCGCCGAGCACCGCGAACTTGCGGCCCGCACACGGGAAATCCTGCAGCGTCTGCAACGCCGCGAGCATCGAGTCCGCGTTGGCGTTGTACGAATCGTCGAGCACGCGGACGCCACCGGTTTCCCACAGTTGCAATCTCATGCCGGGCGGGGTGCATCCCGCCAGGCCCGCCTGCAATTGACCGCGCATAAGTCCCAGCTCTGCGCCCATGGCGAGCGCGAGCAGGGCGTTGACGACTTGATGGCGACCATGCAGGCGAAGTTGGTAACTCCCAGAAAATTCCGTGCGCGGAGCCGTGACTGCGAAGGTCATGCCGTGCTCGTCGCAGCGCATGTCCGTCGCGCGCCAGTCGTTGCCGGCGCCGAGGCCGACTTTCACCACGCGGGCCGTGGTGCGCGCGAGGATCGGCGCGATGAACGGATTGTCACCGTTGATGAAAAGACAGCCGTCCGCAGGCAGCAACTCGGCCAGCCAGCCTTCCTCCGCCACGACGCCGGCCACGTCGCCGAAAAATTCCAGATGCTCGCGGCCGATGCTCGGGATGACGCCGAAACGCGGCTGGATCATCCGCAACAGCGGCGCGAGTTCGCCGGGATGATTGGTCCCGACCTCGAGCACCGCCGCGCCGTGCGACGCGTCGAGCCGGAGCAACGTGAGCGGCACGCCGATGTCGTTGTTGAAACTAGCCTCGCTCGCGAGCGTGGGAAACTTTTCGCGCAGCACGGCGGCAAGCAATTCCTTCGTCGTCGTCTTGCCGTTCGATCCCGCCACGGCGATCACAGGCAGCGAAAAGTCGCGGCGATACCGCGCCGCCAGCGCGCCCAGCGCAGTGCGCGTGTTCGCGACCGCGACCACCGGCAGCGCGCGCCAGTCCGCCGGCAATCGGTTCGATTCCGCCACCGTCGCCGCCGCGCCCGCGTGCGCGACCTGGTCCAGAAACTGGTGCGCATCAAACCGCTCGCCGCTCAGCGCCACGAACAGATCGCCCGCCGCCACGCGCCGCGAGTCCGTGCAGACGCGCGCCACCGTGCCCAGCGGCGGGCCGTGCAGTAGCGTGCCGCCACAGGCGTCGGCGACATATTGGAGCGTGCGGGGAGCCATGAAAAAATTCAGCGCGGATTCACTGCGGAACGGGGAGCGGCAACCACGAAAGACACGAAAGACACGAAAGGAAACGGCGCTGTGACGACAGCGCGGCGGAGCCGCAACGAGAGCGGAGCGCGACCGGTCCCCGGTCGCAGCGGCAACATCGGAGCCGGGGCCAGCGCAGTTTCCGGCAGCTCGGCGGGGGAGTGGCCGCTGCGGGCGGGGACCGCACGCGCGCCAAATTTTTCGCACCGCGCGAGGCTTTCGCAGCGCTGGAGCAAAGAGGAATTCTCCGCCTCGACGAGTCCCCACGACAACACCCCAACGAGCCCGGCCCCTCGGTTTTCGTGTCTTTCGTGTCTTTCGTGGTTCATCACTTCTGCCGTTTTGCGTTCACCATTTCACAGCGTCCCCACCGCATCCTCGTCCTGCGAAAAGCCGAGGGCCTCGAGGGTTTCGCGGGCGTGAACGCGGTCATCGAAGGGCACCACCGTGTCCTCGAATTCCTGGTAGGTTTCGTGGCCCTTGCCCGCGAGCAACACCACGTCGCCGGGCCGCGCCATGCGGATCAATTCATCAATCGCGCGATGCCGGTCCAGCTCGACCTGATGCCCGCCAGTGCGGACCGCGCGGAAGCCTTCCTCGATCTGCGCTGCGATCCACGTCGCCGATTCCTTCCGCGGATTGTCGGTCGTGATGATCGTGTGATCGGCGAGCTGCGCGGCGACGCGGCCCATCTTCGCGCGTTTGCCGTTGTCGCGGTTGCCACCGCAGCCGAAGGCCAGCAGCACGCGGCCCTGCGTGATCTCGCGCAGCGTGGTGAGCACATTCTGGAGCGCGTCGTCCGTGTGCGCGTAATCGACAAAGACCGAGAACGGCTGGCCGCAATCGACCTTCTCCAAACGCCCCGGCACCGGCTTCATCGTCTCGAGACCCGTCTTGATGGTGCTGAGGTCCACCTGCAACGACAGCGCCGCGCCGACCGCGGCGAGCGCGTTGTAAATGTTGTGCCGGCCGATGAGCGGCAGGCGGCAGGCGAAGCTGCCCGCGGGCGTTTCAATCGTGAGTTTCGTCGCGCCGCGGCCGAGTTGGATTTTCGTGGCGCGCAGGCGTGCGGCGTCGTGCAGTCCGTAGGTCAGTTTGACTTCGAGACTGGACTCGTTGACCAGGCGCGCCCCGTAGGCGTCGTCGATGTTGATGACCGCCGTGGCCGATTTGCCGCCGGTACTAAGCGTGGCGAACAGCCGTTCTTTGGCCTGAAAATAGGCATCCATCGTGCCGTGATAATCGAGGTGGTCCTGCGTGAGATTGGTGAAAATCCCGACATCGAAATTGACGCCCACCACGCGCTGCTGATCGAGCGCGTGCGAGCTCACCTCCATCACGCACGCCTTGCAGCCGGCGTTGAGCATCTGCGCCATCATCGCCTGAATCTCGAGCGCCTCGGGCGTCGTGCGCTGCGCCGGGATGCACCGCTCACCGATCTCGTAACGCACGGTGCCGAGCAGGCCGGTCTTCACGCCCGCGGCCTCTAGGATGTGTTTCACCATGAACGAGACCGTCGTTTTTCCATTCGTTCCCGTGACGCCGATGACTTTGAGCTGCTGGCTCGGAAAGCCGTAGAACGCCGCCGCCGTCCGCGCCAGCGCGCGCCGTGCATCGGGCACCTTGATCTTCGTCGCACGGTGCGGGACGAAGCCGTTCTGCTGCGAAATGATGGCCACCGCCCCCCGTTCCAGCGCGGCGGTAATGTACTGATGGCCATCGGTGTTCTTTCCGGGAATGGCGACGAACACCATGCCGGGGCTGATCCGCCGCGAGTCGTAGCCGACCCCGACAACCTCGCGGTCCAGCGAGCCTTCCACCGTCTCGGTCTCGAGTTCGTGGATGAGTTGTTTGAGTTGCATAGGTCGGCGTGGCTAGCGGGAGCGTTTGGCGGCGACCCGCGCGGCGGGCGTGGACGGAATGACCGGCGTGCCGGGCGACGGCGGCGTGCCCGGCGTGCCCGGATTCAGCGAATCCGTAGGCACCAGATCGGGGCGGATGTTCAGATAAGTCGCGAGGCGCTCGGCGATTTTCTTAAAGACCGGCGCGGCGGTGTGACCGCCGTAGTAGCCGTTGCGCGGCTCATCCATGACCACCGAGATGCACAGCTCGGGATCGTCCGCCGGGAAGAAGCCGATGAACGACGAGAAGTATTTTCCCTTCACATACGCGCCGCCGATCGCCTTCTGCGCGGTGCCGGTTTTGCCCGCCACCGTGTAGAGGTCGAGGCGCGCCTTGGGCGCGGTGCCATTGGTCGAAACCACGGTCTTGAGCGCCTGCACCGTGAGCCGCGCCGCCTCGGCCGAGACCACCTGGCGGAGCACCTGCGGCTGCGTGCGCGCAACCACGTGGTTGTTGTCGTCCACGATGTGATCCACGAGCACCGGGGCCATGAGCTTGCCGCCATTGGCGATGGCGGACATGGCCATCACCATCTGCAACGGCGTCACCATGATTTCGTGGCCCATCGGAATCCACGCATTCGAGATCTTGGTCCACCGCTCGAGGCCGCGGACGATGCCCTTCTCTTCGCGGTCGAGGGTGATGTTGGAGCGCTCGCCGAAACCAAAGGCGCGGATGTAGTCATACAGCCGCTTTTCGCCCAGCCGCAGGCCGATCTTGGCCGAGCCGATGTTGGAGGACTTGGTGATGATCTCCTCGACCGACAACACACCATAATGATCGTGGTCGTGCAGCACCCGGCCACCGTAATGAAACGCCCCGTTCTCGCACTCGATCCGGTCACGCAACGTGACGACCCGCTCGTTCAAGCCGGCGGCGACCACGACAATCTTGAAGGTCGAGCCCGGCTCGGCCACGGCGGAGATGCTTTGGTTGCGGTGGAACTCCAGCGGAAAATTCGTCGGCGAATTCAGATCGACCGTCGGACACGTCGCCATCGCGAGGATATGCCCGGTCTTCGGCCGCACCACGATGGCGGAAATGCTGATCGGCGTGTGCTGGCGCATGGCCTCCGCGATTTCCTCCTCGACCACATACTGCGCCGTGGCGTCGAGGGTGAGCACGACGTTGAGGCCGTTGCGTGGCTGCACATCCTGCGAGCGCAGCGACACGACCTCGCGTTTGCGCTTGTCGGTCTGGCTGGTCATCCAGCCGCGCACGCCCGTGAGCTGCTCGTTCATCGAGGCCTCGATGCCGCGCACGGGCGCATTGTCGAACGGATTCAGGTACCCGACCACATGCGCCGCAAGGGTGCGGTTCGGATACACGCGCTGCTGGTCATCGACCGCGTCGGCGAAGACGGCCTTGTTGCGCACCACGTAGAGCGTGGCGTTCTGGGCGGCGATCTGGGCCTTGGTCAGGCCGTTGGTGCTGAGCGTGACCGGCATCGTGGCCAACGCGAACTGCGCCTGCTGCCACACGTCGTTGGGGACCTTGCGCCGCAACACGACGAACTTGTTCGTCACCACGACGCCGTCGTCATTCGTGCGCAGGCGCTGCCCCACCAGCCGCGTCAGTTCCGCCTCGGGCATTTGCAAAATGGGCGCCAGCGTCCGGGCGATCAGCGGACCGTAAACACTCACGACCGACGGATCGACGCAGACCGTTTTGACAAACGTGCTGCTGGCCAGCACGCGGTTGCGGATGTCGCGAATCTCGCCGCGCCGCGGCTCGCGCAAGGTCTCGTGCTGATGGTTGGCAATCGCCACATGAATGACCTGCTTGCTCGGAACGAGATGGAGATAAACGAGGCGGCCCCCGAGCGCGGCAAAGCCGAGCAGCAACAGCCCGGACAGCAGGACGAGGCGGCGGTAAACCGAGGCGTTGAGATTGGGTTCCATGATCGTGGCTCCGCTGGGTTGAGTTAGAGAACGCGTCCGCCCGTGCGGGCGATCTGCCGGACGGAAGGAGCGACGGCCGGACCGGGCGCGCCCGACGGCACCGACGACGGAACCGCGGCGGGCGTGACCGATTCGCGCACCATCGGCGGCGGCTCGGGCAGGATGAAAATCCGGTTCGCCACCGGCTGCATCAGGTCGGGAAACTGGTTGCTGGCCTTCTGCGCGAGCAGCCGCGGATCGAGGAACTGCTGCAAAGTTTCGGCGCGGTTTTTGTTCTGGCGCCGGAGTTCCTCGAGCCGGAGTTCGGCGTCCTTGAGCTGGCGGCCCAGGTCGCCGATCTCCTGCTTCTGCCACACAAAGCCCAGCCCCGAGCCGCCGATGAACAGACAGAACAGGAAGGCCTTGATCGCCGGTCCAAACGTGAACCCCGCCGTTTCATTTTCTCGTTTCATAACCAGTTCAATTTTTCTCGAGCACCCGCAATTGCGCGCTGCGGGCGCGCGGGTTTTCCGCCGTTTCTTCCGCGCCCGGCAGGATCGCCTTGCGGTTGACCAGCCGGGCCGGCGGCGTGCGCGGCCGCCGCAGCTCGGGCACGTCCACGTCGCCCGGCACGCAATAGTCGCGCGCTAGGTCGCGCCCGAAATTCTTCACCAGCCGGTCTTCCACCGAATGGAAAGTGATCACCGCCAGCCGGCCGCCGGGCTTCAGCACGTCGAACGCCGCCTGCAGGCCGCGCTCGAGCGACGCCAGCTCGTCGTTCACCACCATCCGCAGCGCCATGAACACCCGCGTGGCCGGATGCGTTTTCTGCCCGCGCCGCGGCACCACGCGCTCAATCAGCGCGGCCAGTTCGCCGGTCGTGCCGATGCGTCGCACGCGCCGCTCGTGCTCGATGGCGCGGGCGATGCGGCGCGATTCGCGTTCGTCGCCGAGTTCCCAAAACCACCGCGCCAGCTCGTCCGCGGGCGCTTCATTCACCAACTGCGCCGCGGTCAGCGTTTGCTGCCGGTTCATCCGCATGTCCAAAGGGCCGTCCTGCATAAAACTGAATCCCCGCTCCGCGCGGTCGATCTGCGGCGAGCTGACCCCGAGGTCCATTAACACGCCGTCACAACTCGCCGCCGGCACCCAGCCGGCCAGCTCCGCAAAATTTCCCGGCCGCAACTCACAGCGCCCCGCGAACTCCCGCAGCCGCTGGCGCGCGACCTCAAGCGCGTCGCCATCGCGATCGCAGCCAAACAGCCATCCCGTCGGCGCGCTCGCCCTCAAGATCGCGGCCGCGTGCCCAGCCCCACCCAGCGTGGCGTCCACGTACCGGCCGCCGTCCCGGGGCTGCAACGCCGCGAGCACTTCCGCCACCATCACCGGGCTGTGGATGAAATCGTTCACGGTTCATGTCGGTGGCTACGGGCGCGCGGGCAGCGTCAGCGGTTGAGCATCAGGCTGACCCAGCGGCCGAGGGTGAATTTTTCTTCGGCTCGCGGACGCGACGGTGTCGGTGCCGCTGGCGTGGTCGCTGCACTCGCCGGAGCGGGTTTTGTTTCCGCAGCCGCAACCTTGGCGGGTGACGCGGCGCCCGCATTGACCGCGGTGGCTGCAGCGGTGGCGGTCGCGGCGGGCGCGGCTCTCGCCGGTTCCGTGACCGCCAGCTTCACCGCCGGCGGCACTTCCAGTTTCAATTCACCCTGCCCCGTCCCGCGCACCGGAGCCGCGGACTTCGATTCCATCACCGAGGGGTTCACCACTTTCCCAACCGCCCCGTTCGCCGCGCCGCCCGTCGGCCGCACGCCGCCGAAATTCGGCAGCAGATTTCCCTGCGCCAATTTGTAATGCCCGGAGCCATGCGAAACTCCGATCAGGCTCCGGCCCACGCTGAGCAAGTTGATGAGTCCCATAATCACTCCAGATCGCGGAACACGTCCGCCGACAGCGCCCGGTCCGCCTTGTCCACGTTGGCGAGGCGCTCGGGGTTCCAGATTTCAAAACTGCTCGTCAGGCCGACCAGCCAGACTTCCTGGTTGGGGAGGATGCCCGCTTCGTTCGCCAGCGCGTCCGGGATGCAGATGCGCCCGGTCTTGTCGAACGTGACCTGCAGCGACCACGACCCGAGCGCCCGTTTGCGCGCCGCTTTGAGCGGATCGCTGCCGCTCATCGCCTCCACGTCCTGCATCAGCTTGTCGAACTGCGCCCGCGGCAGCATCCGCAGACACGGCCCGTGCGGCGACTTGGACCAGAGCATCAGCGTGAACTCGGTGTCCTCATCCGCCGGCCGCCACGGCTTCGGAATCTGCACGCGCCGCTTCTCATCCACCCCATGCCGGTAGCGGAAATTGAAGATCGTCGTCGCGATGTTGTCGCCGGAGGCCATGACTAAATGTTGCGCCGAAACCAAAACCCACTACAACCCATTTTCTTCCACTGATTCCCACTTTGTCCCACTTTACCTACCCATCGTCAATTCCGATCGGGGCTTTAGGGGCCAATACTTGTTCACAATTTTTGGGGTGATTTGAGAGGCAAAGGGTTAGGTCAAAATTGGCACGGGCCGCCAATCGGCCCCGCTTGGGGCAACCAACCGCGCAAGCCGCCAAAGTCGGCGCTCCGGCGGGCCGTCGCGGGGCAAAAACCGGGGCGGCAGGGAAACAAGTGGAGGTATGAGCCAAGGAATGGAGGCAAAGGAATGGGGACCGGAATTATGAATCTGAAACTCCCGTTCCTCCCCATTCCTTTGCTTCCATTCCTTGGCTCAAGAACTCCGGATTTTCCTCCTCCTCAACTTCCCCTGCCAGAAAACCCGGCCCGCACGCCCGAAGCTCGCCCGCGTAAAATCCTCTGCTACGCTGCGCCCGCGTGAATGACTCCGGAAAAACCCTGCGCCCCGCCGACTTTGATTACCTGCTCCCGCCGGAATTGATCGCCCAGCAGCCCGCCGCCGCGCGCGACGCCTCGCGCCTCCTTGTCCTCCACCGCCGCGAAGCCCGCTGGGAACACCGCCGCCTGCCCGATCTCTTGGCCCACGTCGCTCCCGGCGACGCCCTCATTTTCAACGACTCCCGAGTCATCCCCGCCCGCCTCTGGGGAAACAAAGCCGGCAGCGGTGGCCAGATCGAAATGCTTCTGACCGAGGAAAATGCTCCCAACGATTGGTGGGCCTTGCTCCGCCCGGGAAAACGCGTGCGCCCCGGCACCATGATTCACCTCACCAACACGCGCGGCGACGCCACCGCCCACACCGCCGTCGTTCTCGAAAAAAATCCCGACGGTCACTGCCGCCTCCAGTTCTCCGGTCCGAAAAACATTTTCGAAGCGCTCGAAGACCTCGGGGAAACCCCGCTCCCGCCCTACATCGAAAGCGCCCCGCACCAAGCGTCCGCCGGCGACCGCGAGCGCTACCAAACCGTCTTTGCCCAAGCCCCCGGCTCCGTCGCCGCGCCCACCGCCGGATTGCACTTCACGCCCGCACTCCTCGCCCAACTGCGCGACGCCGGCGCGCACCTCGGCTTCGTCACGCTGCACGTCGGCCTCGGCACCTTCTCGCCCATGAAAGCCGCCACGCTCGGCGAGCACGTCATGCACGAAGAACGCTACGACCTCCCGCCCGCCACCGCCGAGCTCATCACCCGCACGCGCGCCAACCGCCGCCGCGTCTTTGCCATCGGCACCACGACTGCGCGCGTCCTCGAGAGCGTCGCCGCCCAGCACCACGGCGCGCTCGTCCCCGGTCCGGGCCGCACCCGCATTTTCATTCATCCCCCCGCGCGATTCCAAATCGTGGATGCCCTCCTCACCAACTTTCACCTCCCGCAATCCACGCTCCTCATGCTCGCCTCCGCCTTCGCCGCTCCCGGCGAACTGCACGGCCGCGACCTCCTCCTCGCCGCCTACGCCGACGCCATCCGCGAGCGCTACCGCTTCTTCAGCTACGGCGACGCGATGCTGCTGCTCTGAAGCCGAACCGCCGCGTGAAGATGAAACTGAAAAAGGAAATCCGTGGGGCGGAAGCTCAAAGCTTAAAGCTCAAAGCTCAAGGGAAGGACCAACCACCAAGCAGACTCCAAAGCCAAGACGCCAGACACCTCCGGCACACAGAGTCCCATGGCCGGGACTACGGTAGATACTTATTCGTTTCTACTCAGTGGAAACGGGAAATAAGACCACAGAGGCACGATGAACATAAAGAGATAGAAGGAACAGGGTCGCCACTAAGAAATCACCTATCAGTTAGTAAATGCCTTTTAGGTAATTCTTTCTCTTCTCTGTGTTCATCGTGTCTCTGTGGTTCATCTAAATCTGCTCAACTGAATAGCTGCGACTTAGCAAGTAAGTCGCCGCCGCAAGCCCATCCTACGTCATCTGGTCCTTGGAACCTGGTCCTTCCCTTGAGCTTTGAGCTTTATCCTTGGAGCTTTCCCATCCGCGTTCATCTGCGTCCATCCGTGGTTCAAAGAAACCCCCTCCCGCACTAATCCCATGCCCTCCCCTGCCCCGCCGCGCCCCGTCGTCGCCATCAACATGGCCCTCACCGCCGACGCCAAGATCGCCACCGCCAACCGCGCCGTCACCTCGTTCGGCAGCGCCGCCGACCACGCCCATCTCTACGCCCTGCGCGCCACCGCCGACGCCGTGATGACCGGCGCCGGCACCATCAATGCCCAACCCGAAATCCAACTCAGTCCCGGTGCCGCGAAATACCGTCGCCAACGCCTGCGCGCCGGACTCGCCGAGTACAACCTTCGCATCATCGTCAGCGGCAGTGGTCGTGTGAATCTCGACTCTGAAATCTTCCGCCACCACTTCTCCCCCCTGATCATCCTCACCACCCGCGACGCCGGAGCCAACCGTCTCCGCGCCCTCCGCGCCGCCGCCGACACCGTGAAAATCTGCGGTGACAAGAAAATCAATTTCACCCGCGCCCTCCGCTGGCTCCATTCCGAGTGGGGCGTGAAGCGCCTCCTCTGCGAAGGCGGCGGCGAACTCAACGACGCCCTCTTCCGCGAAAACCTCGTGGACGAAATCCACCTCACCCTCTGCCCGCGCCTCTTCGGCGGCCGCACCGCCCCCACCCTCGCCGACGGCCTCGGCGCACCGATCCTCGCCGCCGCCGCCCAATTCCAACTCCACTCCCGCCGCCGCCGCGGCGACGAACTCTTCCTCGTCTTCCACGCCCTCCGCCAACCGACAACTAGCCAGCGAAGGCGATCGAAGCGCGACCTTTACTGGCGGTGAGAAAATTCAAACCAGCATGCGTAAGTCGCTGTTAACATTTTGTAACTCTTAACAGATGGATTTGCGGAGCACCCAATCGGAAACTTTCACACAACCAGATCAGACCACAGAAACACATGCCTGTCAGGGGCGGACAAGCTGCCGACTGCCTCTACCGACTTAGCCCGGATATTTCATAACCTCATCGGGGCACAGGCCGCCCGCCCTTGTAGCGCAGGTTTCCAAACCTGCTGTGTCGCCGACTTCCAAGTCGGCGGGTGTCGGTCTTGCCGAACGCGTTGCGGGTCTAGAATCCCGCGATACAGCAGGCTTGGAAGCCTGCGCTACAAGATCGGCGTGAAAAATCTGGGTTACGGTGATTTGGCTGCAGGCGAGGGACGAAACCGCTCAGGAGCAGAGCCGAGTTGGGCAGGGAAATTTGGGGCAAGGGAATGGGAGGGAACGAATAGGGGGCGGGCCGATCTGGACCTTGGTGCAATCTTAAATACACGCTTGCCGCGAGGATTTTTCTCGGAGCGCGGCGGTGTGCGCGCGGCACCGGTCGTAGGGGCTTGGCCGCAGGGGACGTCGCTGATTTCAACGGCAGCCCGCTCGGCTTCGGGGCCGCTGCGGATGGTCCGCGTCGGGCACAGCCGCGCTCCGCGGTTTGCGGCCCGCCGTCCGGCCCGCTTCGTATCTCTCTGGTCCGCTCGGCCTTTGCGGCTGCGGAGAGACGGCCAAGCACCAAGCCCGGACACTCTCGTGCGACCGCGCAACCGGGTCACGCCGCCGCGCTTTGTGATCGGCAAGCGATCCAGCTCACGGTATTAACCCGCACAATCATTCGAGCAACGTGACTCCGGCGCAGAAGCAAACCCGGCGGAACCGCGGAGTGTCCCGAAAGCAGTTTCCCATCTGTGACTCCGTGGCGGAACTGCGCGGCGAAAACACCGCTCGTTCCCTGCTGTGTCACAACCTCAGGTAAATTTATGTCGCGAAAAATAACCGGCTTGGTGCTCGCGGTTTTGTGCTGCTGGCTGGCCGGTGGAATCCGCGCGCAGGAGCCGCAGCGGCTGCGGGTGTTGGTTGATACGGATGTGGGCAGCTATCTCGATGACACTGTGGCGCTCGCGCTGTTGGTCGCCAGTCCTGAAGTCGAACTGCGGTGTGTGACCACCTGCGGTGGCGATGCGGAAACGCGCGCGTGGATTGCGTGCCGGTTCCTCACGATGGCCAACCGTCGCGAGGTGCCGGCGGCCTGGAGTCGCGCGGCGAATGCGGGGGAGAAAGTCGGACCGCTGTTTCAGTATCGTTATCATCCGGCCGTGCTCTTCAACCGGACCGCGAAGCCGGTCGCCACCGACGCGGTGGAGTTGCTCTACAGCCGGCTGGTGCAACGCCCCCACGCCAACACGCTCCTGGCGCTGGGGCCGCTCACCAATTTCGCCAAGCTTTTGGAAACGCATCCCGACTGCAAACCGTGGCTGGCCCGCATCGTGGTGATGGGCGGGGCGATCAGGGTCGGTTACAACGGCCGGCCACCGGTGGCGGCGGAGTGGAATATCAAGGCGGATGTTGCGGCGGCGAAAGCGGTGTTCGCAGCCGGTGTGCCGCTCGTCGTCGTGCCGCTCGACGCGACCGCGCAGGTGAAATTGTCCGTGCCACAGCGTGACCGTTTGTTCGCCGCCCAGACCCTGCTCACGCAGCAAATCGAAACGATGTTCCAATTGCTGGATGACGAGACTCCGGCGCTGTTCGACGCCGTGGCCGTCGCGGCGGCGGTGCTGCCGGATCGTTTTTTCGAATTCGACGAGCAACGACTCGCCGTGGAAGCCAGCGGCGTCACCGCGGTGATTCCCGGAGCGGCCAACGCACGGGTGGCGCGGGCGTTGAAGAGTGAGGAGTTTGTCGCGTGGGCCGTGGATCGCATCGCCGCGCACGGGGAACGCACGCAGCCGCGCGCGCTGCAAAACCACACGACGCTGGTCCCGCAGGGAAATCTGCCGCGGCAAGTCCACACGTTTGAAGACTACGAAACGGACATTGAAAAGCGCTGGTGGTTGAGCGGTCGCTTGGAAACGAACGGTGTGCCACCGCCCGGCCGGCGCGCGTTTCGCAGCGTGCTGACGCTGGATTTCGATGATCGGCAGGGCGATTTGAAATCCATGTATCCCGCCGTGGTTTTCAATCCCGTCCCCGGACCGCCGATGGGCGAGAACACGCGGTTGAGTTTTCGCTATCGGCTCCACGGCACCGACACCTTGCGGGTCCAGCTCTACAGTTTGAGCAAGGGCTATCATCGGTATCTGTCGGTGTCCGGCCTGCCGCAGGATCGCTGGGAGCACGGAACGGTGGACATGACGCAGATGCGCCGCCCGGATGGCACGGGGGGCGCGCTCGCGGTCGATGAACGGATCGATGACATTCAGTTCTACGTTTCGCCCACCGCGCAGGTCAGCGTGGACGATGTGGTGCTGTATGATGCCGCGCCCGCCGGCGAAGCGCGCCCGTTTCCCAAGCGCTTCGTCTTCACCGGTTGGTTCGACACCGGTAAACAAGGGGTGGAATGGCCCGGCGACTTCGACATCGTGCCGCACCAACCGCCCGGAAAATGGAAGGCGGCGAAGTCGAGACTCCATCCCGAAACGGGCGCTCCGTGGCTGCGCATTTCCTTTCGCGGCCTGCGGCCGATTGGCGACACGACCGCCCTGCGACTGCGCTATCACCTGAGCAACGGCAGCTCGTTGAAACTGGTCCTGGCCAACAGCCGATCCGGCGCAACCCTCACGAAGCAACTCAACGATTTGCCGAGCGGCCGTTGGGAGGAATTGAATCTGACCTTCTCCGCGCGCGACCAGGCCGACGCCGCGACGGCACCGTCGGCGCTCGACGAGTTGCGCATCTTTGTTCCGGCAGGCGCGGAACTGCTGGTGGATGACGTGTTGGTGTACGAACCGTAGCTCCCGCGCGCGCCGCGCCCGGCCGTTGCCCGCGCCTTTTGCCTTCCCACCGGAGCGGGCGGCGGGTAATCCCATCGCGCATGAACAATCCCGACCAACTGCGTGAACTTTTTCGGATGCAACAAGCGCTCAATGCGCGCATCGGCGTCCACACGGACACGCTGACGGAGGAGGAGAAGACCAAGTGGATTTTGAACTACTGCCGCGCAATGGGGCAGGAGCTGGCGGAACTGACGGACAGCGTGCCGTGGAAGTGGTGGGCGAAATACCAGAAGTTCGACGAGCAGAACGCACGGGTGGAGGTCGTGGATTTGTTCCACTTTCTCATCAGCATGGCGCAGGTGCTGGGGATGAGCGCGGACGACGTGTTTGCCGCGTATGTGAAGAAGAACGAGGTGAATTTCAAACGGCAGGAGACGGGCTACACGGCCAAGGATCACGGGGACTCGAAGCACATCTGAGGCGGATTTTTCTCAGTCGCAGATGAAACCCGGAGTGAACACGGAGAGCGGACGGCGAGGCGACACTGAGGCTACGCACCGCAGGCGTCTCGGCCCGAGTCGGTACGGGCGGCGAGACGCCGCCCGAACTCGCAGGCGAGACGCCTGCGGTACCAGGACGCGGCGTAGCCGCCGACGCGAGGAGGCGGACGGCTCTTTCGATTTGGCAAAGGAATGGAGGCAAAGGAATGAAGACTAAAAGTTTTCCCCTCCCCATTCCTTTGCCTCCATTCCTTTGCCCCAAACGCCGCTGCCCCGCTCCTGTGCGCCTTTCGACTCGGGGCGAGACGCCCCGCGAACTCGCAGGCGAGACGCCTGCGGTACCAGGACGCGGCGTAGCCGCCGACGTGAGGAGGCGGACGGCTCCGTCGCACGACCGATCCGCCTCCTCACGTCGGCGGCTACGGGCGCGGAGTTTTTCCTCCGTTCAACCTGACGCATCATGATTCCCAAGCCTGTGCTCCAGCCCTCGACGCGCGTGCCGGCACGGCTGCGCGAAGAGGTGCGCGGCGTGCTCATCACGCGGGTGCAGATTGCACGGCGGGTGCGCGAGCTGGCGCGGGAGATCGAGCGGGATTTTCAGGGGCGGGACTTCGTGGTGGTGTCGCTGCTGAACGGGACGGTGATGTTTCTGGCGGACTTGATCCGGCATTTGAACCTGCCGCTGCGCCTCGATTTCATGGGCGTCTCGAGCTATCGCGAGGGCACGTCGGCGCGCGAATTGTTTTACACCAAGGAGCTGCGGCTGGACGTGCGCGGGCGCGACGTGCTGCTGGTGGATGACATTCTCGACACGGGCAAGACGCTCGCGTCGGTGCTGGCGAAACTGCGCGAACTCAAGCCGCGACGCATCAAAACGTGCGTGCTGCTGGACAAGCCGTCGCGCCGGGTCGAGGCCGTGCGCGCGAATTACGCGGGCTTCGAGATTCCCGACCTCTTCGTGATCGGCTACGGGCTGGACTATGCGGAGCGGTATCGGAACCTGCCGTTCGTCGGCGTGTTGCACGAGCGGATGTATCTGCCCGCGGCGGACTGAAGATCATGAATGTACACGTCCAGTTTTTTTCGTATTTCAAGCAGTTGACCGGCACGTCGGCGACGAGCGAGTCGCTGCCCGAGGGGGCGACGGTGGCGGAGCTGCTGACGGCGCTGGCGGAGCGGTTTCCGAAGCTGCGGGGCGCGGAAAAATCCACGCTGGTCGCAGTGGGCGTTGAGTACGCGCCGAAGGATCAGGCGCTGCGCGAGGGGGACGAGGTGTCGGTGTTTCCGCCGGTGCAAGGGGGATGACCTCGCTTTGGTTACGGATGGAGAACGAGTAATGAAACCTGCTGAATCCCCTTTCCGCTCCGTGTTTTTCCCGCGCTTATTACGCTCCACCATTGGCGCAAGTTGCGCGAAATTTCGGCGACGACCCGTTATGGAGTGCGGTAACTTGGCACCGCTTTCGCGCAGGCGACTTGTCGCCGTCGGAGTTTCATACGCGTCCGAACAGGCGCACACGCCCGCGCTGGCGCGAGCCCTGACGCCCCCATTGCGCACCGACGCCTACCGCAGTTCGACGGCGACAAGTCGCCTCGGAAAAGCGGTGACAAGTCACCGCACTCCAAAGCCAAAGCCCATCCGGTCACGGCGTTCCCGCGCGGATGATATTCCGAGCTTGTTCCAAAAATGAAACGTGAGCTGGCCATTTCAGCGGAACCGATTGACGAGGCCCGATTGGTGGCGGCGCGGCGGATGTCGTCGGGTATGGGCGCAGCCGTTTATTTCGCCGGCGTGGTGCGGGAGATGGAAGGCGAGCGGGCGCTGAAGGGGATCGACTACGAGGCGTTTCGCGCGATGGCCGAGCATCAGTTTCAACTGATCTTCGACGCGGTGGCGCAGCGGTGGCCGGTGGAGTCGGTGCGCGTGGTGCATCGCATCGGTTTCGTGAAGGTGAACGAGGCGTCGCTGTGGGTAGAGGTGATCGCGCCGCATCGGGGCGAGGCATTCGCCGCGTGCCAGTTCTTGATCGAGGAAATGAAGGCAAAGGTGACCATTTGGAAGCGGGGGATTGTGGCGACGGAGGGGTGATGGCTGGAAGGGTTGGAGGGCTCACTAGTTTGTGAACGGGCACTGCGCCTAACCGCGGCCGCACGCGCATTGAAGTCAGGCAGCGCCGGAAACTGGGCAGGCGAAGGCCAGCCTGATTCGCCGGTTCCGGTTTGTTGATCATCGTTCCGGGCGATTTATGAAAAGCCCCCGACGGCGTCATTGAAACGTCAACAGGCCCGGTAGCCAGAAGGAAGATCCCGGCGTGCTCTGGAATGGAAACCTCCCCATCGCGCTCATTCGGCGATGCGCGCGTTGGCGATCGGCGAGCGCCTTTTTGTTTCCTTCCCACCGCCCGATTCGATTACAACCTCCCGCCGCCTGACCGCCGCGGGTGTTCGCTGAGTGCGACGCTGCGCCGGCACGCGGGAGTTTTCACACATGGAACGATTGCCTGGATTTCGCGACTTCTACCCGGAGCCGCTGCCGACGCCCGACGCCTGGAGCGCCGACGCGCGCACCTACATTTTTGACACCTGGAAGGCCGTCGCGCGCCGTTATGGCTTCCGCGAATACGACGGGCCGCCGCTGGAAACGCTCGAACTCTACATCGCCAAGAGCGGCGCGGAGATCGTCGGCCAGCTCTACAATTTCAAGGACAAAGGCAACCGCGAGGTGGCGCTGCGGCCCGAGATGACGCCGACCCTCGCGCGCATGGTCGCCGCGCACGACCGCAGTTACAAAAAGCCGATCAAGTGGTTCGCCATCCCGCAGCTCTTCCGCTACGAACGCCAGCAGAAGGGCCGCCTGCGCGAACATTTCCAGCTCAACTGCGACATCTTCGGCGAGACCGATCCGGCGGCGGACGCGGAGTTGATCGCGCTGCTGATCGACTCGCTGCGCGCGCTCAAACTCACCGCGGAAGATTTCGTCATCCGGCTCAGCAGCCGCGACGCGTGGCAGCAATTCTTCGCGCGCCGGTGCAGCGACGAGGCGCGGGCGTACGAGTTTTACCAGATCATCGACAAGCTCGAACGCGAGGATCAGCGCGAGAGCGAGACGCGGCTCGCGGCGCTTGGTTTTTCGCTGGCGGAGGTGAAGGAATTCATCGCGGCAGGCGTGCCCACGGCCGATTTGCAACGCGTGCTCGACAACCTCGCCGCGCGCGGTCTCGGGGGTTTTGTGAAGATTGACTACAATGTCATCCGCGGCCTCGCCTATTACACGGGCACGGTGTTCGAGGCGTTTGACAAGAAGGGCGAGTTTCGCGCCATCGCCGGCGGCGGGCGCTACAACAATCTCATCAAGGTGATCTCAGGCGGGAAGGTGGACCTGCCCGCACTCGGCTTTGGGATGGGCGATGTGGTGCTGCTCGAATTGCTCAAGAGCCGCGGGCTGCTGCCGAAGTTCCGCGCCACCGTCGAAGCCTACGTGCTCATCGAGGACGAGGCGCTGCGCGGGCCGTCACTCCAACTCGTCCAGCGCCTCCGCGAGGCGGGGCGCACGGTAGAGTATTCCTTCACGGCGATGAAGCCGGACAAGCAGTTCAAGCGCGCGCTGGAACTGGACGCGCAATGGACGGCGCGCCTCGAGGCGTCCGGCGGCGGCGCCGATCTACAAGTGCGGCTCCGCAATCTGCGGACCCGCGAGGAACGCCTCACCACTCCGGGCGAGGCCGCCGGGCAACTCTCCGGCGGAACCGTGGAAAAATAATCCCACCCCAGCTTGCGAAACCAAGGTCCGTGACGTAGTGGAAAGGGCCGCTCGTCAGTCCGCCCGCGGGATGAATCGTGGCAAACCAATGACGGAATCAACTTCAGCGAAAAAAAGTGAATTGCTCCGCGCGCTGATTCGCGCGCTGAAATTTACCGCCATCCTCATCATGTTCCTGGAGTTCGTCCTGCACTGCCTGCACCCCATCACGCTGTTCGTGGCCTCGACCGTCTTCCTCGCCGTCGTCTTTGGCCTGGTGGTGCTGTCAGTGTTCCGGGTGAATCAGTGAGGCGGAGGGACGGTGGACGCGGAAGTTGGCGGAGTGCGCCCGATCTCAGGCGCTACAAGCTTCCGAATGGTACGACCCCTTCCGTTTTTCCAAGCCCCGATTGCAGGCGGACGTCGCTGCGGCCGGGGACGGCCGCACTCCGAGTGCGGCAGGGGAGTGCGCCCGTCCCCGGGCGCAGCGACGTCAGAACTTCCAGCGGCGTCAAAAACATCGCCGCCGCGTCCACCTTGCTGCGTCCCTGGCCAAGCGCACTGCGGCTTGTCTAAACTCCGAGCAGCTTCCCATCTACAAATCCGGCTTGCCGCCGCCCCGCCGTTTACTCCGGCGTGGGCGCAGGCGCAGGCGCGCCCGTCGGCGCGGCAGTTTCGTCCTTGTCCTCATTGATCACCGGCGCGATGGCGAGCAACTGATCGCCGGCATCAAGGTTGATCAGCTTCACTCCCATCGTGTTCCGGCCCGCCTCGCGGATGTCTTTCACGAAGGTCCGCACCAACTGACCACCGGTCGTGATGAGCATGATTTCGTCGGCGTCGCGCACGGTTAGCGCACCGATCACCACGCCGGTCTTGTCGCCGGTCTTCATCGTGATGATGCCTTTGCCGCCGCGCGACTGGACGCGGTATTCACCGAAGTCCGTGCGTTTGCCAATGCCGCCGGCTCCCGCAACGAGCAGGGTCGCGTCGGGCACAACGATGGCCGCGGCGACGAGTTCGTCGCCTTTTTCCAAACTGATGCCGCGCACGCCGGTGGCGGAGCGGCCCATCGAGCGCACGTCCGCCTCGCTGAAGCGGATGCTCATGCCGTCCTTGGTGATCAGCACGACGTCGTCGCCGGGATCCTTCACATCCTCGTTTTCCACAATGCTGCCGCGGGTGAGCTTCACCGCAATGAGCGTGTCGCCGGGGTCGATGCCGATGGCGATCATGCCGCCTTTGCGCACGTTGCCGAATTCGTTCAGCGACGTTTTCTTCACCGTGCCCTGGCGCGTGGCGAAGAAGAGTTCGCCGGATTGTTCCCAAGTAATGTCCTGCCGGTCCGCGTCGGTCTTGGACTGGATGCGGATGAGCGCGGCGATTTTCTCGTCGGCCTTCAGTTCGAGAATATTGGCGATGCTGCGGCCCTTGGAGGCGCGGCCCATGTCGGGAATCTCATGCACGCGCTCGACGTACACGCGGCCGGTGTTCGTGAAGAACATCAGGTAATCGTGCGTGCTCGCGGTGAAGAGATGCTCGATGAAGTCGGCCGTCTCGCCCTCGCCGCCCCCGCCCTCGCGGGTGGTCATGCCGATGACGCCCTTGCCGCCGCGCCGCTGCGAGCGGTAGGCGGAGACGTTGGTGCGCTTGATGAGTCCGCCGTGCGTGAGCGTGATGATGACACCCTCGTTGGCGATGAGGTCCTCGATGGCGATCTCGCCTTCGTCCGGGACGATCTGGGTTTTGCGCGGCGTGGCGTGCTTTTGTTTGATGGCAAGCAGCTCGTTTTTGATGATCGCCATGACGCGCGATTCCTTGGCGAGAATGTCGAGGAGGTCCTTGATGACCTCAATCAGGGCCTTGTATTCGGCCTCGACCTTGTCGATTTCCAAGCCGGTGAGCTGGTAGAGACGGAGGTCGAGAATCGAATCCACCTGGCGCTCGGTGAGAGCGTAGCGGCCGTTGACAAGGCGGCCGTCGTGGCGAATCAGGATCGCCCAGCTTTCGACCTGCGCGCGGCTCCATTCGAAGGCGAGCAGCTTGATCTTGGCCTCGTCGCGATTTTTGGAACTGCGGATGATGCGGATGAATTCATCGAGGTTGGACAGCGCGATGAGATAGCCCTCGAGGACCTCGGCGCGCTCCTCGGCCTTGCGCAACTCGAAGCGCGTGCGGCGCAGGATCACTTCGCGGCGGTGATCGATGTAGCACTGGATCAGCTCCTTGAGGTTGAGCGTCTTCGGGCGGCCGTGGTCGATCGCAAGCGAATTGACGCTGAACGAAACCTCAAGCTGCGTGTGCTGATAGAGCTTGTTGATGACGACCTTGGGCAGGCCGTCGCGCTTGAGCTCCATGACAAGCCGCGTGTTCTCGTCGGACTCGTTCCGCATCGCCGAAATCTCGGAGATGATCTTTTCGTTCACGAGCGCGGCGATCTGCTCCTCGAGGCCGGCGCGGTTGACGTTGAACGGAATCTCCGTGATGACGAGCTGCTCGCGGTTGCCCTTGAGTTCCTCGACCCCGACGCGGCCGCGCAGTTTCACGCTGCCGCGGCCGGTGGTGAAATAATTTTTGATGCCCTCGACGCCGCAAATCATGCCGCCGGTGGGGAAGTCCGGGCCTTTGATGAACTTCATCAACTCCGGGATCGTGATGTCCGGATTTTCAATCTGCGCGCAGATGCCATCGACGATTTCGCCGAGGTTGTGCGGGGCCATGTTGGTGGCCATGCCGACCGCGATGCCCGTGCCGCCGTTGACGAGGAGATTCGGGAACGCCGCGGGAAAGACCTTCGGCTCGGTCATCCGCTCGTCGTAGTTCGGGACAAAGTCCACCGTGTCTTTGTCCATGTCCTGCATCAACGCCGCGCCGAGGTGCGTGAGCCGCGCCTCGGTGTAACGCATGGCCGCCGGGGGATCGTTTTCGATGGAGCCGAAGTTCCCCTTCCCGTCCACGAGCTTCTCGCGCATGACCCACGGCTGGGCCATGTGGACAAGCGTCGGGTAGATCACCGCCTCGCCGTGCGGGTGGTAGTTGCCCGAGGTGTCACCGCAAATTTTGGCGCACTTGTAATGCTTGCGGCCGGGGAAGAGCGACAGCTCGTGCATCGCGAACAGGATGCGGCGCTGCGAGGGCTTGAGGCCGTCGCGCACGTCGGGCAGCGCGCGTGAGATGATCACGGACATCGAGTAGTCGAGGAACGAGTTCTTGATCTCGTCGGCGACGTTGATTTTCGCGATCTTCTCGCCAACGGAATAGGCGCCGCCGGTCGCGTGGGAGGCTGTGGAGTCGGGGTCGGTTTCGTCGGGCATTTGGTAAAGATTAGGTAGGATTGGTCACGTCTTCCGGTTTGGCGGGAATAAGTGCGATGCCGAACTGTTCGCAAGCGGCGCGCCGCCGACCATCCGTGGTGGCCATGGTGCCGATGTTGTGCAAGGCACAGGTGGCGACATGCAACGAATCGATGGTCCGCATCGAAAGGTGCGGATGACACGCCATCTGGATGGCTTTGGCACGCTCCAGAACCGTGCGATTCAGCGGCAAAAGTCGGATGATTTCCTCCTCCAACATTGCTTGAAACTTCTTTTCGGCCATCACCCGTTCAGACTTCGTGATCTGCCCTGCCCGCTCCTGTGCGAGCAGCGCATATCGCACGTCCGCGAGCGCCAGTTCGGAGGCTTCAAAGATCTGCCCGACCAGGTTACGCCCGAACCACTCGCTGTCGGTTTCCCGCACGAGCAGCTTCACGATTATGGCTGGGTCGAGATACATCGGCATCAACCGCGGGAAACGCGTTCCTCACGAAGGATTTCATCAGCGGAAAGCCCCCGATGAATCGGTTGTTTGAGGAGGTAATCTCCCATCCCCATGAACACTTTGCGCCCACGCTCCGCGGAAACCGGCGAGAGCACCGCTTTCGGCAAACCGCCGCTGGTGATGGTGACCTGCTGACCGCCCGCGACCACTTCCAGCACTGCCGACAGCTTGGCCTTGGCAACTCGGACGGGAATGGTGATCCCGATTCCCGGTATGGTCGCGGCTTCCTCCAAATCGATGGCGCTCGGCTTGGCCCTTCGGGCGATGGTTTTGTTAGGTTTCGTCTTCATGGGCGCTATGTAGTCACGCGTGACTACACTCGTCAATCCCTTTCTTCAAACATCCAGATTTCGCACGTTCAGGGCGTTGTCCTCGATGAATTGCCGCCGCGGCTCGACCTCGTCGCCCATCAACCGCACGAACATCTCCTCGGCCTCGACGGCGTCCGTGAGATCGATGCGCAGGAGCTTGCGTTTGACCGGGTTCATCGTGGTCTCGAACAGTTCCTTCGCGTCCATTTCCCCCAGCCCCTTGAAGCGGTACATCTGGATGCCCTTCTTCCCAACGCCTTTCACTCCCGCAAGAATCTCGGGAATCGAAAACAGTGGCGTCGTCACCGCGCGTTCGCCCTCGCCTTCGGTGAGTTCAAACAGCGGCTTGTCCTGCGCCGCGTAGTGGTCCACCGCCAGCCCCTTCTTGCCGAGTTTGCCGAGCAGATCGGCGATGACCTTGCTCTCGAGATGCAGGTCGGCCTCGACCGCGCGGCGCGTCTGATTGCGCGAGCGTTCGCCCTTCTCTTTCGGCTCGTCGCCGTAGATGTCCGCGTTCGCCGCCTTGAACGCATCCACCGCCTCGAGGCTCAGGAAATAATGCACCGTCTCGTCGTTCCCATCGCGCACCTTGATGAGGAAAACCGGGAAGCCCCCGTCGGCCCCGCGCTGCTCGACGTAATTGCCAAAGTCCCCGCCCTGCCGCCGGATGAAGGTCGCGTACTTATCGAGCGATTCGAGCAACGTGAGAATCTCCTCCAACTGCTTCGGCGTGAACTCGCGCCCGTCGGCGAGATTCTTCAGCCGCACTTCCTCGGTGCCAATCTGGAGCAAAATCCGGTTCAACTGCGCGTCGTCATCGACGTACTCCGTGCGCTTCTTGCGCGTCATCGAGTACAGCGGCGGCTGCGCGATGTACACGTAGCCGTCCTTCACGAGTCGCGGCATCTGCCTGTAGAAAAACGTGAGCAACAACGTGCGGATGTGCGAGCCGTCCACGTCGGCGTCCGTCATGATGATGATCTTGTGATAGCGCAGCTTGGTGAGATCGAACGCCCCCTCGCCCTCGCCATCGCCGATGCCGGTGCCGATGGCCGTGATCATCGTGCGGATTTCATTGTTCTGCAGCACCTTGTCCAAGCGCGCCTTCTCCACGTTGATCAGCTTGCCGCGAATCGGGAGGATTGCCTGAAACTTCCGATCGCGCCCCTGCTTGGCCGAGCCACCGGCCGAGTCGCCCTCGACGATGTACAACTCCGTGTTCGCCGGGTCGCGGTCCGAGCAATCCGCCAGCTTCCCCGGCAACCCGCCGCCCGTGAGCGCGCTCTTGCGCACCGCCTCGCGCGCCTTCCGCGCGGCCTCGCGGGCGCGCGCGGCGTTCAACGCCTTCTCCACGATCCGCTTGGCCACCGGCGGATTGCTGTCGAAATAATGCATCAACCCCTCGTAGCTCACCGACCCGACGATGCTCTCCACCTCGGGCGACAGCAGCTTCACCTTGGTCTGCGATTCGAACTTCGGGTCGCTGTGCTTGACCGAAATCACCGCCGTCAATCCTTCGCGCACATCGTCGCCCGTAATCTGCGGGTCCTTCTCTTTGATCAAATCATTCGACTTCGCATACTGATTGATCGCGCGCGTCACGGCGCTGCGGAAGCCGGAGAGATGCGTCCCGCCGTCGGGATTGTGAACCGTGTTCGTGTAACAGAGGACCTGGTCGTTGTAGCTGTCGTTGTATTGCAGCACGATCTCGCAATGCACCTCGATGTCCTTGTCGTCGTTCTTCTGCTTGGTCTCCTTGGTGAACGCGATTGGCTTGGGATGCAGCGGGGTCTTGCTCTTGTTGAGCTGCTTCACGAACTCCTCGACGCCGTCCTTGTAAAAAAACCGCTCCGGCTTCGCCTCAGGCGCGCGCTCATCCAGAAAGTTGATCTCCAATCCCGAGTTCAGGAACGCCAGTTCCCGCAACCGCTGCGTGATGCGGTCCGCCTTGAACTCGATCGTCTCGCGGAAAATCTCCCGGTCCGGCAGGAACGAAATCAACGTCCCCGTGCCCTTGGCCTTCCCGATCACCTCGAGCTTCTTCATCGTCTTGCCGCGCTCGAACTCCATGTGATGCACCTTGCCGTCGCGCGACACCTCGACCTCGAACCACTCGCTCACCGCGTTCACGCACTTGGCCCCGACGCCGTGTGTGCCGCCGGAAAATTTATACCCGCCCTGCCCATACTTGCCGCCCGAGTGCAACGTCGTGAGCACCATCTCCACCCCAGGAATGTTGTATTGCGGATGCACATCCACCGGGATCCCCCGCCCGTCGTCGCGGATTGAAATCGAGCCATCGACATGGATCGCGACCTCGATGTGATTGCAGTGTCCCGCCAGATGTTCGTCCACCGAGTTGTCCAGCACCTCAGAAACGCAGTGATGCAACGCCCGCTCGTCCGTGCCGCCGATGTACATGCCCGGCTTTTTACGCACCGCCTCCAAGCCCTCGAGCTTGCCGAGTTTGTCGGCATTATACGTATCGGAAACGCCGGGTACACCGGTCGGAATTGGATCACTTTCTGTGGCCATAGATTTCGGAAAAACCAGGGCTGAACCCCGTCGGAAAACAGTGCGCGAACCCTACGAAAATGGGCTTCCGATAACAACCTCTATTTCCATCTCTTTTCGTCAAAAAACACCATTTGTGGTGGGGGACCGTACCAGCGGGCCAAATTAGTTGTGGAGGAGCGCCGGTAACCCGAGAACCCGCAGCCGCCCTCGTGACGAGGCATCCGCATCCACCCAGCGCGACCGATCCGCCTGCCAACGCCCCGCCCTTCGCCTGCCGGACACGTTGCCCGATGCTGTGCCGTTTCGGCACCCGGATTCTCCCTGCGTCGTCGTCGGCGGCGGGTCGTCCAACACATCACGGCCAACACGGAAATGAACCCCAATCTCCGAACCTGATTTGGCAAAGGAATGGAGGCAAACGAATGAAGAAAAACGTTCCCCGTCCCCATTCCTTTGCCTCCATTCCTTTGCCAAAAACCCCCTGCCCCATTCCCATGCGCTCACCGCCACCTCCGCGCTCGCCGCCATCGTCGCCCCAAACCTTCCCCTCGTGTTACGGTTGCAACCTCACCCCCGGCAGCGGCAACTCCACCCGCTCGCGAACTGCCAGGCTCTCCACAAAATACCCCCGCGAATCCTCATCCGGCAGCGGCACATAAGTCCGCCCCAACAGCCGCGTGTACGTCTCCGCCACCGCCGGCCGAATATCGCGCGGCGCCATGTACTTGAACGCCGCCTGCAACGCGATACCCGTGTTTTTGTCGCCGAGCGCCGCGAGAAACCGCAGCGCCGCCACGCGCACCGAGTTGTCATCATGGCTCGGCCCGCCCCCCGGCGGCGGCGGAACCACCAAGTCTGTCACCAGCGCGCTCGCCCGCGGCAGCGACAGCTTGTCCTTCGCTTCGAGCAACGCCTCCAGCGCCGCCACGCGCGTTCGCGGCAGCAAGTGCATCACCGAGATCGACGCCAACACCTGCCGCAGCGGCGGCAGCGCGGCCTTGTCCCCGGTTTTTCCCAATGCCCGGATCACCTCCACCTTCAACGTCTCCTCCGTCGTCCCGAGCAGTTTGCTCAACGCGCCGATCGCCTCCGCCGCCCGCAATTCCCCCAGCGCCCACGCGATCTTCTCCTGCACAAATGGCGCGCGCCCCGGCAGTGCCGCGATCAGCGGAGCCTTCGACGCCGGATGCTTGAGCTGCCCCAACGACTCCGCCGCCGTGCGCGCCACGAGGTCCGCGGAATCGCCGAGCAACGGCTCAATCTCCCGCGCCAGTTCCGCGTCACCCCACGCGCCCCACGCCTGCGCAGCCGCCTGCCGCGTCACGCCACGCTCGCTGCGCAGAAGCCCGCGCAACGCCACCAGCGCAGCCTCGTCGTGCCGCGCAACCAGCACGTTCCCCGCGGCCTGCCGCACCAGCGAACTCTCGTCGATCTCCATCCGCTTCACGACCGCCGCGATGACCTCGCCCCCGCTGAGCTTCGTCGCCATCGCGCCCAACGCCTCCGCGCTCGCGCGACGCAACGCCTCGTCGGGATCAGCCAGTTTCTGCAAAAGCTTCGGCCCCGCCTGCACCAGCAGCCCCCGCTGCACCGCGCGCACCGCCTCCTCCTGCACCAAGATTTCCGCGTGATCGAGCAGCGCCAAAACCGCCGCCGCGCTGCCGCCAATCTCCGCCGCCTCCAGCCGTCGCAGCGCTCCCGCAATTCCCACCACATCTCCGCTGCGCACCGCGCCCGCCAACGTCGGCCCGCCCGCCACCGGCACCATCCGCCGCGTCGCCGCAGCCACCGCCGCCTCGCGCGCACCGAGCGGCTCGCCCAACGCCATCGCCGTGCGCGCCGCCTGCTGCCGCGTCGCCTCGAACGGCGCGTCGCGCAGCTTCCGCACCAGCACGATGTCCGCCGGGCTTTTCGCCAATGCCAGCGCCTCGAGCGCCCGCTCGCGCACGACCGGGTCCGGCTCCGCCAGCACGCCCCGCAGCAAATCGTGCGTCGCCGCGTCCTTCATCGGATGCATCACCAACGGCGTCCAGACCGTGAGCACTTGGAGAAGATTGGTCATTTTTGCGGCAACAACATCCGGCGCAGTCGCAAATAAGCGACGACCAAAAACACCCCGGCCGTGGCGCCGGCGAACTTCAAATGCGGCCGCCACAGCTCGCCAATATCTTCGAACACCCCGCGCGTCAGCACCTGCAACGCCGCGACAAACGGATTCACCGTGAACACCAGTTCGCGCAACCGCACCGACATCTGATCCGCCGCCAGCAACGGCAGCAGCGTCACCACCGCCACCGCGAACATCAGCCCATACGCCAGCGCCGTCGCCACCGGCGTGCGCGGCGCTATCGCCGAACTGAACAGCCCCGTCGTCAGCGACAGCGCGATGGCCGTCCCGATCACCGCCCACGCGATCAAAATTTCCTTCAGCGTGTTGATCTCCAGATAATGCAGCGCGAACCATCCCGGCAGCGCACCCAATATCAGAAACGCCACGAACAACAGCGCCACCGCCACTTTCCCCACGAGAAATGAAAACGCCCCGAGCCGCGACAACCGCAGCAGCTCCATGCTCCCGCGCTCGCGTTCCTGCGTGATCGCGCCCGCCGTCAGCGACGGCACGATCAGCACGATCAAGCCGAGCTGAAAAACGAGCGCCACCGAGCGGATCAGGTTCGGCGTCGGCCCCACGAGATTCCCCACCGCCCCGACCATCAGCAACATCGACAGCCCGAAGCACGCGTAGGCGCTGCGGAAAATCCACACCCCGCCGCCAAAGGCCTGGCTGCGCAATTCCTTCGCAAACATCGGATTCAGCCAGTCCGGGATGTTCCCTTTCCGCCGCATTGGATCAATCAGGTAAAACGGGAACTGCAGCTTGCGCTTCATCAACTCGCCGGCGTCGTCAATCGCGCGCCCGTGCCGCCGCGTGTTGCGCTGTCCCGCCCAGTAAACCCGGCCCACCACGAAACTCAGCAGCACCGCCGAACCCACCGCGCAAAACCCGAGATACCCCTGCCACGCACCCACCGGTTGAAACGCCGGGATCACCACCGACGCCATCGCCGCCAGCGGACTGAACGCGCGCACTTGGTAGATAAACTCCGCCGCCCACGGCTTCTGCTGCAGCAGCAGATACGGCACCCACGGCCCCGCGTTCACCACCAACAACAGCAGATACGTGCTCACCAGCGCCGTGTGCGAACTCCGCGCCACCGCACTCACCGCCAACCCCAGCAACCCGAACAGCACGCTGCTCGCCGCCGTGATCAGATAAATCACCGCCGCCTCGCGCACCGAAACCGCCCCGAGAAAAAAACACGCCGCGAACAACGGCACCGACAGCGCCACAAAAATCAGCAGCGCCAGAATCGACGACCCCAGCTTGCCCACCGCGATCTCGCCCGGCCGCAGCAACGTCGCGAACAGCATGTCATACGTGTTCCGCTCCTTTTCCGAAGTGATCGCCGTCGCCGCAAACGCCGGCGCATACAGCATCGCCAGGAGCAACTGCGCCACGCTGAAAACCAGCAACAGCGACCGCGACGATCGCGCCGCCATCGAGAAAATCCCCTCCTGCGGCCACATCCACCACAGCAGCAACGCCAGCACGCCCAAATACATCGCCGCCAGCCCCAGCGTCACCGGCGCGCGCAACGCAAACTTCAACTCCCGCCGCAAAATGGGATTACTCATGGCGCTGTGATTGGTGAAAAACCTCCCGCAGATTCAAAGCACCCACCGATGAAATTCCCCATCTGCGGTCGCCCTGAATCTGCGGGACATCCCCGTAGCCGCCGACGTGAGGAGGCGGACCGCCCGCCGTGCCCCGGGGAGCGCACGCCGCCGGCGTGCCGTTTTCGGCGGCCCGCCGAAAACCCCGTTCCACTAACCCCTTCTTCCCCCAGAGAAGCGAAACCGCGAAACCGCCTCGCAGCGGTCGGAAAAACTCCCGCCGATTCAAAGCGACCACAGATTGAATTCCCCATCTGCGGTCGCCCTGAATCT
>BJHT01000022.1 GCA_014193395.1 Verrucomicrobiota bacterium | reverse complement strand
TCCATGCTCCAACGTCTCGGCATCGAAGCGGACAAGTTCGCCTCCTCCAAAGGCACGCTGAAGGGGCTGGAGATGGCGGGGTGATCCGCCGTTCCCACCATGATGGCTGGGAGCAGATCACGCGGCGCGAATCCAGCCAGGCCGTGCCCATACCGCAAGCGCCGGAGTTTGAACCACGGAGATACAATAATCGCAGCGAGGACACGGGGACGGAGACTGCCCGACAAGATCACCAATCAATGGATCAAACCCGCTCGGCGCGCCATCACCTGGGCCCGGAAGCCCGGCGGGAATCAGTTCACCATTTCGTGCGACCGGCACCGGCGGACTGATCGGGCCGGTGGTTCGCTTCCGGGAAAAGCCGGAGAAAGACGCGGGCTGTCCCGCTTGAAAACGCACGCCCGAGTATACAGTGTCGCGCTCAACACTGTGGCGACCTCGCTGAAAAAGTAACCCTGACACCGGACCGTGCCATTCCCTCCCATGAAAACCTTCCTCTCCCTGCTCCTTGCCCTCGCCCTCGGACTCCCCGCTTCGGCATTCTCCGCGCAGCCGAACATCGTCCTGCTCATGGGCGACGATCACGGCTGGGAGGAGACCGGCTACAACAAGCATCCGCACGTGAAGACACCGGTGCTCGATGAAATGGCCGCCACCGGTTTCCGCTTCGAGAATTTCTACGCCGCGCATCCGAACTGTTCGCCCACGCGCGCTAGCTTCATGACGGGGCGGCATCCGAATCGCATGGGCACCTTTGCGCCGGGCTTCTCCTTCCGCCCGGAGGAAATCACCATCGCGCAAATCCTCGCGAAGGCGGGCTACCGCTGCGCGCATTTCGGAAAATGGCACCTCGGTCCCGTGAAGGCCGCGTCGCCGACGAGCCCGGGCGCGATGGGTTTTCACGAGTGGCTTTCGCACGACAATTTCTTCGAGATGAATCCGTCGCTCTCCCGCAACGGCGGCGCACCCGAAGTCATCAAGGGCGAAGGCTCCGAGGTCGTCATCACCGAGGCGATCCGCTTCATCGATCGCGCGAAGCAGGAGGGAAAGCCGTTCTTCACCGTCGTGTGGTTCGGCTCGCCGCACGAGCCTTACAGCGGACTGCCCGCCGACCTCGCGCTCTACGACGACCTGCCCGCGAAATACTCGACAAAGAAGGTGAAGCTCACCTCGAACGAAACCGGCGGCCCAGTCACGCGTCCGCAGGGCGACGTGCTGCGCGAACGCTACGCCGAGATCACCGCGATGGATCGCGCCATCGGCACGCTCAGAAAACATCTCGCCGCGCAAAACCTCCGCGACAACACGCTGCTCTTTTACTGCGGCGACAACGGCACCTCTGCCGACGGCTCGCTCGATTCCCCTCACCCGCACCGCGGCGTGAAAGGCGCGGTGTACGATGGCGGCACGCTGGTCCCCGGATTGATCGAGTGGCCCGCCCGCATCCCGCAGCCCCGCAGCACGACTGTCCGCGCAAGCACGACCGACCTGCTGCCCACGATCTGCGCCATCACCGGCGAACCGCTCCCCGCGCGCCCCATCGACGGCATCGATCTCTCGCCCGTGCTCGACGGAAAAATCACCGCCCGCCCGAAGCCGCTCTATTTCTGGGAATTCACCGGCGGCTCCGGCAAAGGAAAACCCGAGCCCTACATCGAGCCCGAATTGCAAAAAGGCACCACGCCTCTCGCCAAACTCATGGGCGGAAAAGCCACGCGCGACTTCACCAACCACCGCCACCCGACGATCAGCGACACCGACTACGCCGGCCCGCGTGCAATCATTGAGGGCAACCTCAAGCTCGTCATCCACGACGGCCGGGCCGGCGAACCCCGACGCGAACTTTTCGATCTCAAATCCGATCCCGCCGAGAAAACCAATCTCCTCGAGCAGCAACCCGCCGCCGCAGAGAAGCTCCAGACGGCCCTGCGCGACTGGCAGAAGAGCGTGCTGCAAAGTCTCACCGGCGCGGATTACGCGAAGTGAATGACTCTCGCAGCCTTCTGCAAAACTGCTCTGCTGGCGTTCCCCCCGCTGCTCAATGTGAACAAAGAAACCGCGGGGCAAATGGTTGGATCACGCGTTCTCTCATGATCTCGAAACTTCCTTTCGCGCCCCTGTTTTTGATCGGCGTCGCCATGCTCTCGTCCGCAGGACAATTGGCGGCCGCAGCGGACACGCCGCGTTTCGAGCGGGACATCCTGCCGATCTTTTACCACCACTGTTTCGCCTGCCACAGCGAGAAGCAGGCGAAGCCGAAGGGCAAACTGCGCCTCGATTCGGCGGAGGCGATTCGCACCAGCGATGTGATCGTGCCGGGCAGGCCCGACGGCAGCACACTGCTGAAGCGGGTGTCGCTACCGCACACGGACGAGGATTTGATGCCGCCGCTGAAGGGCGGCGCGCAGCCTTTGAGCGATGCGGAGCGCACGACGCTGCGGCAATGGATCGCGGATGGGGCGAAGCTGGATTCGTGGGTGAAGTTCGATCATCGCGGCACTGCTTCGCCGACGGGGGATGCGGCGCTCGCACGGGCGGATGTGCGGCAACTGAGCAGCGAAGTACAGAAGCTCGTGGATCGATTCCATGCGGCGAAGGGCACGAAGCTGAACGCTCCGGCGAGCGATGAGACATTCCTGCGCCGTGCATATCTCGATGTCGTGGGCCGCATCCCGAGTCTCGAAGAGAGCACGCGTTTCCTCGCCAGCAAGGACGCCGACAAGCGCGCGAAGCTGATCGACGAACTGCTCGGCAGCGAGGGCTACGTGAGCCACATGTTCAACTGGAAGGCGGACCTCCTGCGCGTGAACACGCGCATCGCCGCTGGCCAACCCGGCAAGCTCTACGATGACTGGGTGAAGGACGCGATCCGCTCGCGGATGCCGTATGATGAGTTTGTGCGACGGCTGGTCACCGCGAGCGGGCAGCTCTGGGAAAATGGCGCGGTTGGTTTCTACCTCCGCGATCTCGGGATGCCGCTAGACCACATGTCGAACCTGACGCGCATCTTCCTCGGCACACGCATCGAGTGCGCGCAGTGCCACGACCATCCGCTGGAGCCGATCACGCAGAAGGATTTCTACCAGATGGTCGCGTTCACCTTTGGCGTGAGCAATCTCGGCAGTCCCGGCGGGTATTCGCCCGACAACGTGAAGCAGTGGCCGGCGATCAAGGCGAAGCTGGCCGCGATGGACAAGGACGAGTCCCTCTCGCAGGCCGTGAGCGGCACGATCGCGCCGATGAAACGCCTCACGCAAGACACGGACAAACAACTTAAGTTTCCCGACACCTACGCCTACGACCCCGCGCTCCGCGGCAAACCCGTGGAGCCGCGGACGCTCTTCGGCGACGAGGCGGTAATCACCGATGGCGCGCGGCGCAAGGTGTTCGCGGAATGGCTGACCTCGCCGCGCAATCCGCGGTTTGCGAAGAACATCGCGAACCGTTTGTGGAAGCGCGTGATGGGCGCGGGGCTGATCGAGCCGGTGGACAGCCTCTCGGCGCTGCCGGCTGGGGAGCACGCGGAGCTGCTGGATTTCCTCACGCAGACGATGGTCCGCCTGCGCTTCGATGAGCGGGCTTTCATGGCGGTGCTGTTGAACACGCGGCTGTATCAAAGCGAGTCCGTGCGCGAGACGCCGGAGCCTGCGGTCGCGTTTGCGCTGCGTGGGCCGCAACTCCGGCGGCTGTCGGCGGAGCAGATTTGGGATTCGCATCTCGTGCTGCTGGCGAAGGATATCGATGAACGCAAATCGACATTCCGGCTCGGGGGCGTCCTCGACCCGCAGCGCCTGCGCAAACTGACCGCGATGACTGCGGACGAGATCATCGCGCAGGCGCGCATCGATCGGGCTGAACACACCCGAAACCGCGAACTCAGCCTGCGGCGGGCGGAGCAGCAAAAGGAGCGCGCCGCCGCCACGGCCCGCGGCGACGAGAAGGAAGTGCAGCGGCTGACGGCACTGCACGCGAAGGAGAACAAGGAAGTGGCCGGTTCCGACATGAAGCCGACGGACCCGGAGTCCGATGGTGAAGGCGCGAAAAAAGAAACCGACCCGCGCTGGAAATCGCTGCCGCCGAGTTTCATTCGCGCCTCGGAAACGCCGCTGCCGCTGCCGCTCGGACATTTCCTGCGTCAGTTCGGCCAGTCGGACCGGCGCGAGATCGACGCCTTCAATCGCGACCCGAACACCACGCATTCGCTTGCGCTGATGAACGGCGAACTGACGACCCGTGCGCTCGCGGAGGATTCGTTTCTGCGTCGGCAGCTCGCCGCGAGCAAAACCACGGGTGAACAGCGCACGCAACTCATCTACCGCGCGATCCTCGTCCGCTCGGCGACTGCGGAAGATCTTGCGGAGATCGCGAAACTCACGAAGGACAGCGCGACGCCCGAGCAGGACATCATCTGGGCGCTGCTGAACTCGCCGGAGTTTCTTTTCAACCAGTGACCACACTTTTCCACCAAACCATGAACTGGACCCTCAAAGACATCAGCCGCCGCGCCTTCGTGGAGCGTTTTGCGAAAGCGGTTTTCGGAGTCAGCCTCCTGCCTGCGGGCGGCGCGCTGCGAGCGGCCGAGAGCAAACTCGGCGGCAAGGCGAAGAGCGTGATCTTCCTCTACCTGCGCGGCGGCATCTCGCACATCGACACCTTTGACCCGAAGCCCGGGAAGCCCGAGATGGGCGGCGTGAAGGCCATCGCGACCAGCGCAGATGGCGTGCAGATTTCCGAGTGGTTTCCGCGCATGGCGAAACAGATGCATCACGTCTCGCTCGTGCGCTCGATGACTTCCACGCAGGGCATCCACGATCGCGGCACCTACCTCGCGCACACGAGTTACTTCATGACTCCGACCATCACGCATCCGTCGCTCGGATCGTGGGCGGTGAAGCTGCTCGGCTCGGCAAACGCAGTGCTGCCGGGCAACATCCTCATCAACGGCAGTCCGCAGCATCCGCGCAGCGGCTACATGGCCACGCACCTCGCGCCGCTGCCCATCGTCGATCCCGGCGCGGGTCTGCAAAACTCCGCGCTTCCGGCGAAAGTCTCGGAGTCGGATTTCGCACGACGAACCGCACTCGCGCAGGCAATGGGCAGTCGCTTTGTGCAACAGACGCCGCATCGCGATGCCGCCGCGTATTTGAAAGTGCAGCGGGACGCCGCCGCGCTGATGAAGAGCGAGGACCTGAAGGTGTTCGACATTTCGCGGGAGGACAAAAAGACGCAGGCCGCCTACGGCACGCACACCTTCGGCAAAGGCTGCCTGCTCGCGCGGCGGCTCGTGGAAAGCGGCGTGCATTTCATCGAGGTCGAGGACGCGCATAACTGGGACACGCACAACGACCAGATCAAATCCATGGAGAACATGACGCCGACCACGGACCAGACGATGGCCGCGCTGCTCGAAGACCTGCATCAGCGCGGCCTGCTCGCCAGCACGCTCGTTGTCATGGCCACCGAGTTTGGGCGCTCGCCGCAAATCAGCACTGTCACCGCCGGGCGCGGACATCACCCCAGCGTCTTCACTTGGTGGCTCGCCGGTGGCGGAGTGAAAGGCGGCTACGTCCACGGCAAGTCCGACGCGATAGGCGAGCACGTCGCGGAGAAACCCGTGACCATGCAGGACTGCAACGCGACCATCGCGCAGGCCATGGGCATCGATCTGCAACACCTCGAGCACTCACCGTCAGGCCGGCCCTTCACCGTGGCAGACAAGGGCAAGCCGGTGGTCGAGTTGTTTGCGTGAATCTTTCCCCGGCCATGAGACGCCTCGCATCCCTCATCACCACCCTGCTGCTCATGGTCACAAGATTGTCCGCCGCGCCTGTGCCGCTTTTTGGAGGCAAAACGTTCATCGGCTGGGAGGGCGACACGGCGAAGACCTGGCGCATCGAGAACGGCGAGATCATCGCCGGCAAGCCGGGCGCAAAGCAGCCGCGCAATGCGTTTCTGTACACCACGCGCGATTCTGCCGACTTTGATCTGCGTCTCGAATACCGGCGCGGTGAGAACAATGGCGGCATCCAGTTTCGCAGTGAGCGCGTGCCGAATCACTGGGAAGTCAGCGGCTATCAGGCGGACTTCGCGCCGGGCATTGATGGTTGCCTTTACGACGAATCGCGGCGGAACCGCTTTCTGGCGGTGTTCGGCGTGGCGGATGTGGATTTGCCGAACGAGGCGGAGGCCCGCCGGGCCCGCGGCATTCATGCCGCTTCAGCGTGCGGCGCGGCGTTGAAAATGCCGCCGGCCCAGCGCCTCGCGCCCGGCATTTTTCCAAAACAACATCCGGATGCACGGGACTGAGTGTGGAGTTCCGCGTTTACGCGGCCCGCTGGCCGGGCACCGCCGGCAACGTGCCTCGCTCCACCGGTTGTCCCGCGTTTACGCGAGCACCTGTTTGACCAACCGGCCATGCACGTCGGTGAGGCGGCGGTTGATGCCATTGTGATAGAAAGTCAGTTTCTCGTGATCGAGTCCGAGCAGGTGCAGAATCGTGGCGTGAAAGTCGGGGATGGTGACTTTGTTTTCGGCAACGGAATAACCCACCTCGTCAGTGGTGCCATGGTGATAGCCCTGCTTGATTCCTGCCCCGGCGAGGAAACAGGTAAACGCCGCCGGATGATGATCGCGACCGGGAGAGTTGAGACCCTGTGTCGAAGGGCTGCGACCAAACTCGGTGCTCCAGATCACCAGCGTGTCCTCCAGCATCGCACGTTGCTTGAGGTCTTTGATCAGCGCCGCAACCGGCTGGTCCATCGTGGCCGCTTGCGTGTCGTGATTTTGTTTCAGGTTTTCGTGGCCGTCCCAATTGATGCGCGGGCTGCCGAACGCGCCCCCGTTGTAGATCTGGACAAAGCGCACACCTCGCTCGAGCAGACGACGCGCCATCAGACAATTGCGCCCGAAGCCCTTGTTGGCCTCCACTTCCAGACCGTACAGTTTTTTCGTGGCTTCCGACTCGGAGTCGAGATCCGACGCTTCCGGGATGCTCACCTGCATCCGCGCCGCGAGTTCGTAGGAGCGGAGCCGCGCGGCGAACGCATCGTCGCCCGCCTGCGCTGCGGCGAACTCGCGATTCATGGCGGCCAGCAATCGCAGATCGGCGTCCCGCGCGGCCGGCGGAATGTTCGCCGGAGTGTTGAGATCCACCACCGGCTCGCGCGAATGGGTCCGAAACTGGACGCCCTGATGGTTCGCCGGCAGGAAGCCGGACGTCCAGTTGATGGAGCCGCCGGCAGCCAGACCACGCGGGTCAGGCAACACCACGAAGGCAGGGAGGTTTTCGTTTTCCGTCCCCAGTCCGTAACTCAGCCATGCCCCCATGCTGGGAAAGCCGTTCAGCGTGAAACCGCTGTTCATCTGAAAAGTCGCCGGCGTGTGATTGTTGCTCCTGGCAAACATCGAGTGGATGAAGCTGACGTCATCCACGCAGCCCGCCAGATGCGGCAACAGGCTGCTCACCCACGAACCGGATTTGCCATGCTGGCGAAATTCATAGGGGCTTTTCATCACCCTGCCCGGCTGACCGAAAAAGCCGAGGTTTTCGCCGCGGCCTTCGAGGGTCTTCCCGTGGAGTTTTTCCAACTCCGGCTTGTAATCAAAGGTGTCGAGGTGGCTGACACCGCCGCAACAGAAGATCTGCACCACCCGCTTCGCCTTCGCCGGAAAGTGCGGCGGACGCGATGCGGCAGCGCCGCGCGGGGTCGCAGCCCGGGACTGTTCCCGGTCCAGCAACCAGGCCAGCGCAATGCCGACCAGCCCTCCGGCGGTGTCGGCCAAAAAGTGGCGGCGGGACAGGATCGGTAACGCCTCCAGATGGCGGCGCGGATTATCTGACATAAACAAATTCGGTTGAGTTGAAGAGCGCCCAGCAGACGTGAGACAGGCCGCGCTCCCTGGCTGCGGCGAGGGCACGCGCGGATTCTTCCCGGGTTGCGGCCCGTCCGAGCGCGAGACGATACGTCGATTGCACCGCGGCCGGTAGGTCCTGCGCCGAGTCTTTCAGCGCCCGATCAGCAAGCTGCGCGGCCTGACGCTGCACGAACGAATTGTTCATCAACGCCAACGCCTGCAAGGGCGTGGTGGTGACGCCGCGCCGCGGAGTTTTCACCGACGGATCGGGGCAATCGAACGCGTCGAGCAGCGGTTCCTTTCCCGAGTTGACGTTCATGCGATAGACCGTCCGGCGGTTGAACTCCGGGCCGACCAAATCTTTCAGTTCATAAAAATCCGAGCCGTGACTCGACACGGTGAAGGGTCGGAAACTCGGGCCGCCCATCTGCAAATTAATCTGCCCGCTGGCCGCGAGCATCGCATCACGCAGCGCTTCGGCTTCGAGGCGGCGCGGTGGGAAACGCCAGAGCAGTTGGTTGTCGGCATCGCGCCCAGCGGCCTTTGCGTTCGGCTGGGATTGTTGCCGGTAGGCCGCGGAGTTCACGATCAGCCGGTGCAGCGCCTTCACGCTCCAACCGCTCTCGACAAACTTCAGCGCCAGCCAGTCGAGCAACTCGGGATGCGTCGGGCGCGAACCGCTCACGCCGAAGTCGTTCGGGGTCGCCACCAGTCCTTGCCCAAAATGATAGTGCCAGACGCGGTTGGCCATGACGCGGGCCGGGAGCGGATTGCGCGGGTCCGCCACCCAGTCGGCGAACTTCAGGCGGCGCTGCGCCTCGGGCGCGTTCGCCGCCAGACCGAAATCGGGATTCAGATCAACAATGGCCGCCAACGCACCGGGAGTGACGATTTCGTCCGGCGAGTGAACGTCGCCCCGCTTGAGACGCGCGGTGGGCGGGGGCTGGACGCGCGTGCCGGCATACGAGACCGGCGACGGCTTGGGCTTCAGCGCATCGAGCGCGGCCTGGGAAGCTTTCAGGCGGGTCAACGCCGCGTCGCGCGCAGCAGCTTGCGCCGGGCTGAGGTTCGCCAGCACCTCGGCTTGAGTGACACCGATTCCGGCGGCGCGAAATGAGTCGGCGACTTCCGTTGCGCTCAGTGCCCGGTCGTACAACGCCGCCTGTTTGATTTCGCCCTTGAGCCAGCCGTTGCCCGCGCCATGGTGACGCAGCCCCAGCAAAACGCGGGCCTTGCCGGCCTGGTAGGTGTGGAGCGGACTGCCCGGGGTGTAGGGATTGCCATACGGCTCGCCATTGCGAAAAGTGGCGATGCTGTTGTCCCCGCGATAGACGATGGCCATGTGGACCCACGTCCCCGCCGGGGCTGATTCCTCCGGCGCCTCGAGATCGCGCGTCCGCGCAAAGCCACCGCTGCCCGGCACCCATTTGTTCCGCTGCCGTTCCCCGAAGACGATGGCATCGAAGGTAGAACCAGCACCCTCAGCCTCGATGGAAATGGCCGCCCCCCCGCCTTGATTCAAATCCGCCAGGGCGACCCAGGCTTCAAGCGTCTTCTCGCGGATGTCCTTGGACAACGGCGCGGACTGAAAATAGGCACCGCTCTTTGTGAGTTGCAGGCGTCCGTTGGCCAGCTTCGCGCCGCCCTTGAGTTCTCCCGCTGGCCCCGTGTCGGACACACCCTCGAAAGCCCATCGTGCGAAGGCCGCCGGGCCGGGTTTGACCGCTGACGCCGGACGTTTCGCGGTCGCGATTTTCAAACCCTCCGCCTCGATCTGCGCCACGTCCTGTTGCGCCGCCGAAATCTCCTTCGTCAATTCGTCGCGGCGCCCGCTCGGAGCCTTCGGCTCGACCGCGCCTCCGATGGGCCGCTCCCCGTGCCTCACGCCCTCGAAGACCGACTTGATGCGATAGTATTCCTCGTGCGGGATCGGGTCGAACTTGTGCGAGTGACACCGCGCGCAATTCAGCGTGAGGCCAAGAAAAGACTGTCCCACGACCCCGAGCAAATCCTCCAGCTCGTCCTCGCGCGTGATGGCCTTTTGCGTCTTGTTGGCCTGTGCGTTTCCGGCCTGATCCCACGGCCCGCACACCAGCAGGCTGGTCGCGATGATGCCCTCCGGCGTCACCGGCTCGAGCACATCGCCGGCGAGCTGTTCCTTCATAAACCGGTCGTACGGTTTGTCGTCGTTGAAACTCTGGATCACGTAGTCGCGATAGTGCCAGGCGTTGTTGCGCAGCCGGTCATACTCGAAGCCCTGACTCTCCGTGTAGCGCGCCACATCCAGCCAGTGCCGCCCCCATCGCTCGCCATACCGCGGCGACGCCAGCAACCGGTCCACCAGCTCCTCGTAAGCCCGCGGTGACTGGCTTTGCACAAACGCATCGATCTCCGGCGGCGTTGGCGGCAGCCCGGTCAGATCGAAACTCAACCGCCGGATCAAAGTCGCGCGCTCGGCCGCGGGCGAGAGCGCGAGGCCATTGGTGGCCAGTCGCGCCGTGATGAAGGCATCGATCGGGTTGAGGAACTGCGCATTCGCCCCGTCGAGCTTGGGAACATCGGGCCGGCGCAGCGGCTGCAACGACCAATGACTGCTGCGCACGCGCGCGCCAGCCACCGACTCCGGCCAGTTGGCTCCCTGCTCAATCCACGCCCGCACCAACCCCACCTGCGCCGCAGTCAGCCGCCCGCCCTTTGGCGGCATAATCTCCTTTTCGTCCAGGCCCGCGATCAGGTGTACCAACCGGCTCTCCGCGCTCTTGCCGGGCATGATGACTTTGCCCGAGTCCCCGCCCTTGAGCGCGGCATCCTTAACATCGAGACGCAACTCGCCCTTCTGTTTCTCCGATCCGTGACATTTCACGCAATGCGCCGAAAAAAGCGGCTGAATGTCCCGTACGAAATCCACTGCACCAGTCGCCGCGGGCGGAAGTTTCGACAGATCAACAACCGGCGGCGCGGCGGACGCGATCCCCAGCGCGAGAGCGAACACCAAGCCCGGAATCGCGATAAAACCGCCCCGGTGCCGCGCCCGAATCGCCGCGCCGGCAAATACTTTTTCAATGTTCATGGTCGGTACCCCCCCGGATAGTGCCGCTCCCGGACCCAAGATAAAGGTTTAACTTCCAGCCGATTGTGAAGGATGGCGGGACGGATGCGCCCCGCAGTTTTCCGCAGCTCAAGCCCGACGAAAAGGCGAACGACTACCTGCTCGTGTGCGCGAACACGGACGGCGCGATCTACGTGGCGGACTGGTATAACCCGATCATCGGCCACTATCAGGCGAGCTATCGGCATCCCGACCGCGACAAGGAGCACGGCCGCATCTGGCGCGCGACGTGGAAGGGCGGCCCCAAAGTCACGCCCGCAAAACTCGCAGGCGCGAGCGTGGCGGACCTGCTCGAGCAACTCGATTCGAGGGAACGCTGGGCCTGGTATCAGTCCAAGCAGTTGCTTTTTTGAAAAGGACACGAAGGAAGTGCTCGCCGCGCTCGACGCGTGGCTGCCGAAACAGCAGCGCAACGAATACCGCCGCCTGCTGCCGCTTTCGCCCTACGAGGCGCACGAGACACCGCGGCCTGCGCTGCTTGCCGAACTGCTGCGCTCGCCCGCCGCCCGCATCCGCACCTGCACATTCTCCTCTGCCTGCTGGCGTCGCTCGTTGCGGCGCGGTCGGCCGAAACCTCACCCGCCCCCGGTCCCAGCCACGTCATCGCGCCCCACTCGCAGGAGGCATCCCGCATTGGCGAGGCGTCGTTGATCGGGCTGCGGGATGGCTCGCTGTCGCTGATGTATGGCGCGTATCAGAAAAGCGGCGACTGGGATCGCGGGGAGATACGCCAGATGCGCTCGTACAACGGTGGCAAGACTTGGTCCGCGCCCGAGACCGTCTTCAGCGCTGCGCAGCGTTCGCTCTTTCAAATTCATCCTTCATAATTCCGCCTTCGCCTGCATCCTCAGCGCCGTGCCGCCCGCATCCACTGCCGAAATTCTCCCCACCCATACGCCCGCGTTGTTCGCGGCGGCGGTGGCGCGGGCGGCGGAGTTGCTGCGCGCGGGCGAGGTCGTGGCGCTGCCGACGGAGACGGTGTATGGGCTGGCGGCGAACGCGCTCGACGAGCGGGCGGTGGCGCGGATTTACGCGGTGAAGGGGCGGCCGGCGCACAATCCGATCATCGTGCATGTCGCGAGTCTCGAACTGGCGCGGCGCTGTGCGCGAGCGTGGCCGGGGCGGGCGGAGGTGCTGGCCCGGGCGTTCTGGCCGGGGCCGTTGACGCTGGTGTTGCCGCGGGCGGCGGGCATTCCCGATCTCGTCACGGCAGGCGGCGACACGGTGGGGATTCGCTGGCCGAGTCATCCGTTCATTCAGGCGGTGATTCAGGCGTGCGGGTTTCCGCTGGCGGCGCCGAGTGCGAATCCGGCGAATCAATTGTCGCCGACGAGCGCGGCGCATGTGGCGAAATGGCTCGGCGAAAAAATCCCGCTGATCGTGGACGGCGGGCACGCGAATGTCGGAATCGAATCGACGGTGGTGGATCTCGCGGTGTCGCCGCCGCGCTTGCTGCGGCCGGGGATGATCAGCGCGCTGGCGATCAATGCGGCGCTGGCGGGGACGGGAGCGGAGTTGAGCAAAGCAGGCGCGGGCACGGGCGCGAATGCGGGCGCAAACGCGGGCGGGACGCTGCGGAGTCCGGGGCAGTTGGAGCAGCACTATTCGCCGCGCGCGCGGTTGGTGGTGTGGAGCTGGGTGGACGAAGCCGAGCTGGCGCGGCGGGTACGGGAACTCTGCGTGCCGCCCGCGCGGGTGACGGTCGTGGCGCACTCGCAGGTGCCGCTCGGCGGCGGCTACGGCCGCGTGAGTGTGATCCCGCACGACGCGGAGGCGTTTGCGCGCGCGCTCTACGGCGAACTCCATGAGTGCGACGAGGCGGGCGCGGAATTGATCGTGGTCGAGGCGCCGCCGACCACGCCCGAGTGGCAGGGCATCGCGGATCGACTGCGGCGCGCCGCGGCCCCGCGGCGGTGAGGTGGGCCGGAGTGCGGCCGTCCTCGGCCGCAGCGACGCTCGACCGCGCGGAGGCCGATAGGATTTTTTTCAAGACTCCTTCCGCTCCACCCTGCTGCGCCGGTGACGGGCGCACTCCGTTCGATTCCCCGCCGTCGCTTCGCGGTCAGCGCGGAAGGAGCGCGGCGTTCTCGCCGCAGCAGGGTGGAGAACAAGAGGGCCGCTGGATTTCCTCGTCGCGTAGGTTTCATGCGGACGTCTCGGCGGCGTAAACGCCGCGCGCCGGGGCGCAATCGTTGACATGCCTGGGGAATGATTCTTTACTCGCGCACCTTATGACCTCGTCCCGCTGGCTTTTTTCTTCGCTCTCCCTGCTCGCCGGAGTGGCTGGCGCGCCCGCCCAATCCGGGACGCCCGCGCCAATGCCGACGCCGGCCACGACCGCCACCACCGCGGCGGTGACCAACAGCATCCGGTTCGTCGCGCGCGGCGCGGCGACCCCGCCGCCCGCCGCGCCGGTGGCGAGTCCGCGCCCGGCCCGGGCGGGCTTGGCCACTTGGTCCTACACGCCAACGTACGTCGGCCAGCCGCTGAGCGCGGTGGCGCTCGATCGCGCTGCTGCGCCGACGACCACACCGCGGCCGCGATCGACTCCAACGGAGCTGCCACCCGCGATGGACATCATCCGCGAGGACACGGTCACGGGGAAAAAGGAAGTGCTCGTGGCGGGAAGCTGGGTCGAGGTGGCGACGTTGGCGAAAGGTTTTGCCGCGACATTGCCTGATCCGATTGCGCCGCAGACGTCAACCCCGGGCAGCCGGGGCGTGAGCTTCGGAACTCCGCCCGCGCCGGTGAGCAATGCGTTTCCCTCATTGCCGATCATGGCTCCGCGGCTTGATGCCGGACCACCGCCGCCGGTGGTGGCCGCGCCGGATGCGCCACCCACGACCAGCCCCCCGTCCAGCACGCCGGGCTTCCTGCGCCCGAAGATGCGGGAATTTCCCCGCGTGGGCCTGCCGCGCGGGGCCGCCGCGCCGGAGCCGCAGCCGCCCACCACGCCCGCGCTGGAGGCCCCAGCGATTGCGCAGACGCCGCCGCCGCCGTTGGCGGAAGCCGCGCCCACAATCGCACCCGCACCCGCACCCGCAGCCGCAGCCGCGCCCACAATCGCACCGACGGCCGTGCCGACGCCGGAGCCCAGCAACTTGCCGTTTCCTACGCGCCGCAGTGAATTTCCGGCCGAAATTCCGCTGACGCCGACCGCGCCGGTGTCGTCCACGCCCGGCGTACAGCCGATCGTGCGGCGCGCGCCGATTCCAACGACCTCCGAACTGCCCGCCGATGCCGATGACTGGGCGCGGGCGCAGGCCAAGGCGAAGGTCGACGCCCTCGAGGCGCTGCGGGCCGAGACGCGCGCGCGGGCCGAGGCCACGCGTTTGCAAACCCCGGCCGGCCCGGCCGATCTCGCCGCGCGTCGCGAAGCGGACGAGGCCTATCGGAACGAACTGGAGCGCGTGCGGCAGGAAAAACGAAACGCCGCGCAGACCACGCGGGGACTCGACGAGGCGATGAACCGCGCCACGATCGGCACGCTCGACGGCACGCCGCCCGCGGCCCCGGCGGTCAGTCCGGCGGTCGCTCCACGACGTCTCCCGACCGCGACGCCGCCCACGCGGGCGGTCCCAGCGCCGCCCGTCGCCGCGCCGCCCGCCGCCGCAACTCCCGCGGTCGCACCGGCCCCGGCCGGCCGCCGCACGCTCTCGCTGGACGACTGCCTGCAGGAGGCGCTGCGGCACAACTTCAATGTGCAGATCCAGCGCCTCGCGCCGGAGATCGCCCGCCTTTCCCTGAACACCACCTACGGCGCGTACGACCCGCTGCTGGGGCTGAACGCCACCCACTACTACAACAAGTCGCCCGGCGGCAACGACCAGCAGGGCCGGCCGTTTCCAGGCAATGAAATCACGGTGAACAGCGTGGGGCCGTCGTTGCGCGGGCTGCTGCCGTTCGGCGCGACCTACGATGCGACCGTGGACATCAACCAGCGCGACGGCACGCTCGTGAATGGCGCGACCTCGCAGTATTCCACCGCGGCGAACCTCAACCTGCGCCAGCCGCTGTTGAAGAACTTCCTCATCGACACGACCCGGCACACCATTCTCATCAACAAGAAGGACCTCGGCATTTCCGAACACACGCTCATGACGGAAATCGTCAACACCGTCACCGCCGTGCAGCAGGCGTATTACGATCTCATCTTCAGCCGCGAAAATGTGAAGGTGCAGGAGAAGTCGCTCGAGCTGGCCGAGCAGTTGCTCGCGGAAAACAAGAAGCGCGTCGAGGTCGGCGTGCTCGCGCCGCTGGATGAAAAACAGGCCGAGTCACAGGTCGCCACCCGCCGCAACGATCTGCTCGCCGCGCGCATGGATTTGCAGACCCGCCAGAACACGCTGAAAAACCTGATCACCGACAACTACGCGCAATGGCAGCCGACGGAGTTGTTTCCCGCCGAGCAGATGGTCGCCCTGCGCGAGCCGCTCGAAGTGCAGGCGAGCTGGCAGAAGGGCCTCACGCTGCGCCCGGAATTTCTGAAGGCCAAGCTGGATGTCGAGAAGCAGGACATTCACCTCAAGTATTACTCGAACCAGCGGTATCCCGCGCTCGACCTGGTCGGCAGCTACGGCCAGAGCGGCTTGAACGGTGCGCTGGGCAATGCCGTGTGGGACGTGCGGCCCGGCGGCGACAGCCCCAAATATTCCGCGGGCGTCATTCTCAGTTTCCCCTTGAGCAACCGCGAGGCGAAGAACCGCTACGCGCAAAGCAAGGCCGAGAAGCAGCAGTCCCTGCTCCGGCTCAAGCAGCTCGAGCAGGACATCATGGTCCAGATCGACAACTCGGTGAAACTGGCGCGCAGCGAATTCGAGCGCATCGACCTGACCCGCAAGGCGCGCGAATACGCCGAGGCGGCCGTCGAGGCCGAGCAGATCAAGCTGGCCAACGGGAAGAGCACGAGCTTCTTCGTCCTGCAATTGCAGCGTGATCTCACCACCGCGCGCTCCGCCGAAATCCGGTCGCTGGCCGATTACAACAAGGCCATGGCCGTGCTCGCGCAGAGCGAGGGGACGACGCTCCAGCGGAACAAGCTGTCGGTGGAGTTTCGGTGAGCGGGGGAGGCGGGGGCGGACGGGAACAGCGCAGCGTCGTGGTGGAACGTGTGATTCCACGACGCGACGGCGGGCGGGCGCGATGGGGTTTCCGTGGCGGGCGATAATTGGTGGGCGCGTCGTTCGTGCGGTTGGGTCTGAGGCGTTGGGATTCCGTCGGGCGGAGTCTTTTTTAACCACAGAGACACGATGCACACAGAGAAAGACAAGGACTCGCTGATCAGTTGCCGTTCCCTGATGGATGACTTCGTCTGGTCGCCGCCCGCCCCGTTTTTCTCTGTGTCCATCGTGTCTCTGTGGTTTCAACTTCCGTTCCAACTGCAGAGCCACGGCTGAGGCGGGTTTCACGGTCATGGAAATTCGAGGCACCAACATTCCGAAGCCGCCGTTGCGCAGCGTGAGCTTGCCGCGGCGCGCGACCGCAAGGGTCGTGCAACAGGCGGACCACGATGAAGTGTCCTTCGGCGCTCACGGCCGAAGCCGGCAGATTCTGGTGATCGCCCTCCAGGACAGAGATGAGTTTAGACAGTTGGTCCGCCAATTCGACGCGCGCGTCGTTCCCGCGTGGATGGGCGGCTTTATCACCTGCCAGCGGCTGCGACCGCCGCCTTCCTCGGCGCGGTCGGCCGACTGGTGGAAGAATACATTCCGGAGATGCCGGATTGAGAATGATCACGTCAGAAACCGCCAAGTGCGCAGGGAGTGGGTTCGGGTTGGTTGAGACGATGCGGAAGCCATTGGTGCGCGGACCTGTTCGCCGCACGTCCGACCTTCACACCGAGTTCGCACGCTTCCTGACGACCGCCACCGATGCCGCGTGCTGGAGGCACGCAAGAAATTAGCCGGTGGTTCCGCTGCGCTTCACCGCCGGCTAATTTCTTTGATCCCGCCGGGATCGGGACTCCCCGCCGCGCTCTCGTCGCCGCGCTACGCGCCTTTGACAACCCTCATCCCCCGCCCTGCTTTTCCGGCCGCCATTCCCCGATCAGGTCGGCGAGCATCATGGGCACGTCGGCATCCTTGAGCGGCACGTATTTTCCGGTGGCACTGGCGATGACGGCACCCGCGGCATTCTTCACTTCGCCCTGCGCCTCGTAGAGGCGGTCGCGGCGGTTGCTCACCAACTCGGCGGTGACGAACAATTCTTCCTCGGGCGGCGTGGGGCGCGAGAAGCGGACGGTCAGTTCCGCGCAGTAGGCGAAGCGCCCCGTGCCCACGGCGCAGGCCCAGACCATGATTTCATCCAGCACGGTGCTGAGGATGCCACCGTGGATGGTCTGGCGAAAACCGATGTGCTCCGCGCGCGGACGAAAGCGCGTGTGCGCCACGCGGCCATCGGTCGCGAAACGGAGCTGGAGTCCGAACGGATTGGCCTCGCCGCAGACGAAGCAGGAACGCGTGTGGGGCAGTGGTTGCATGAGCGCAGGCTGGCGGAAACGCGCGCGCCGAAAAAGGCGAAAGCGGGCGGGAGCGCGGCCGTACTCAACCGCAGCGACGTCCGTGCGCAGGCGGGCGCGCTGGGATTTCCCGACGCCGTACTGCGTTCCACGCCGCTGCGCCCGGGGGCGCTGCACTCCATGCGAATCGCAGCAGCCGCAAGTGAAATGTCGCGGAGCGACGGTTAAAGGTAGCTGAGGGTTTCGACTCAAGGTTGCCACAGGCGGAGAGCCGCAATCGAACGGGCGCGACTGTGGAGTGCGGGGACTTGTCACCGCTTTCGCAAGGCGACTTGTCGCCGTCAAAGTGCGGAAAGCGTGAAGATGGAATGGGGCGTTCACGGCTCGCGCCAGCGCCAGCGCGCCCGCGTGACCGGAGCTGCACGGAAGTTCGACGGCGACAAGTCGCCTGCGCAAAAGTGGTGACAAGTCACCGCACTCCAAAAATGTCGCTGCGCGACGACACGGAATCGGATCATCGCGATTCGGAAAAAGAGCAGCGGCCCCGGCGCAGCGGTGAATGTGCGCACGAGGGCGCCGGGGTTTGCCGACGCCGCACTGCATTCCACGCCGCTGCACCCGAGGACGGGCGCACTCCGGGAGTTGCGTCGCGCGAATCAGCCCGTCGCCTTGCCGGGCGGCGGGAAGGGGCTGGGGGCGAGCTTTACGCGCGGGAAGCGGGATTTGGCGGCGCGGGCGCGCGGTTTAGCAGTTGCGTGCTCGGGCGTGGCGGCGGCGGCGAGCAGTTCGTGCTGGCTGCGATGGCGGGCGGCGCCACGGCGGGCGGCCACGCGCTGCCAGGTACCGTCAGCTTGCAGCAGGCGCGCCTTCACGTTGTCGGCGAGCGGGAGTTCGAGAAGTTCCTGGCGGACGCGTTCGCGCAGGTTGCCGTCCTCGATGGGGAAGACGGCCTCGATGCGGCGGAAGAAATTGCGCGGCATCCAGTCGGCGCTGCCGACGAAGATCTCGGGCTGGCAGGCGTTCTCGAAATAGAAGATGCGGCTGTGTTCAAGAAAGCGGTCCACGATGCTGCGCACCGTGATGTTCTCGCTCAGGCCGGGGACCAGCGGGCGCAGGCAGCAGGTGCCGCGCACGATGAGGTCGATCTTCACACCGGCCTGCGAGGCTTCGTAGAGCGCCGTAATGGCCTGCGGATCCACGAGGGAATTCATCTTGGCAATGATGCGCGCGGGCAGGCCCTGGCGCGCGTGGGCGGCCTCGCGCTGGATCAGGACGAGGATGCGTTCGTGCAGATCGAAGGGCGCGACGAGCAGCTTGCGCATGCTCTGAAACTGGCACACGCCGGTGAGCAGGTTGAAGAGGTTGGTGGCGTCTTCGCCAAAATCGCGCTGGCAGGTGAGCAGGCCGACATCGGTGTAAATGCGCGCGGTCGTGGGGTTGTAATTGCCCGTGCTCAGGTGGACGTAGCGGCGAATGCCGTCGTCGTCGCGGCGGATGATCTGGCAGATCTTGCAGTGGATTTTGTAACCGACGAGGCCGTACACCACATGCACACCGGCTTCCTCGAGGCGGCGCGCCCAGAGAATGTTGTTGGCTTCGTCGAAGCGGGCTTTCAGCTCAACGACGGCGGCGACCTGCTTGCCGTTTTTCACCGCGGTCATCAGCGCGCCGACGATGCGCGGGTCGCCGCCGGTGCGGTAGAGCGTCTGCTTGATGGCGAGCACCTGCGGATCGACGGCGGCCTGTTCGAGCAACTCGACGACGCAATTGAAATTCTCGTACGGATGATGAAGCAAAATGTCGCGCTGCCGGATGGCGGCGAAGACATCAGCTTGGTCGCGAAGGGCCGCGGGCGCGGGGGCCGCGAGCGGCGGATCGCGCAGCTCGGGCGCGGGGCTGTCTTCGTAGATCGCCATGAGGCGCGCGGGGTTGAGCGGGCCGTCGATCACGTAGGCGTCGGCCTCGGTGAGGTTTAGGTATTCGAGCAGTTGCTGGCGGATGGCGGGCGGGCAGTGGCACTCGACTTCGAGGCGGACGGCGTCGCCTTTGCGGCGGTTGTGGAGTTCGTCTTCGACGGCTTTGAGGAGGTTGTCCATGTCCTCTTCGTCGATGTACAACTCGCTGTTGCGGGTGACGCGGAAGTCCCAGTACCCGACCAGGCGCGTGCCGGGAAAGATGTCGCCGAGATAATGTCCGACGACGTGCGAGAGAAACAGATAGGCGCGCGAGCCGTCGGCGCGCGGGAGCTTGAGCAGGCGCGGCAGCAGGCGCGGAACCTGCACGACGGCGAGTTGCTGCCGCAGCCCGCCGGCGTGCGTAGTCTCGAGTTGCACGACGATGTTCAGCGATTTGTTCAGCAGTTGTGGAAACGGATGCGAGGGATCAATCCCGAGCGGCGTGAGGACGGGGCGAAGTTCCGACTGATAGAAATGCTCGACCCAGGCGAGGTCGGCGGTGGTCAGGTCCGGGAAGTCGAGGAAGCAGATGCCGTGGGCGGCGAGCGCGGGCACCAGCTCGTCACGCCAGCAGGCGAACTGCTGCTCGACCATCAGGCGCACGCGGCGCGTGACGGCGGTGAGCGTCTCCTGCGGCGTGCGGCCATCGGCGCTGCGCGTGACGCTGCCGCCCTCGATTTCCTGCTTCAGGTCCGCGACGCGCACCTCGAAGAACTCGTCGAGATTCGAGCCGGTGATGCAGAAGAATTTGAGGCGCTCGAGGAGCGGATGGCTCGGGTCGTGCGCCTCGTCGAGCACGCGCTGGTTGAACTCCAGCCAGCTCAGCTCGCGGTTGAAAAAGTGCGTTTGATTGTGTGTGGCAGCCTTGGCTTCCATAGCATCGGGAGGGGGGACGTTAGCCCGTGTGCGGGTGAAGGCGAGTGACAATTGAGTGACACACGGAGGGTGTGGTCCCTGATGCGTGATGCGTGATGGGCAAAGGGAAACATGGTGAAACTGAAAGGGGTGCGGCGCGGTTCGTTGAAGCTGATGGGTTCGTTCCGCTGCGCTGCCCCATTCCTCTGCCCAAAATTTCCCTGCCAACTTTTCCCTCTCTGCGTTCCTTCCCATCTCTGCGGTGTTCTGTTCCCCGCCCTGCCGGCAATCGGATCGTTCTCGAAACACCGCAGAGATTGGAAGGAACGCAGAGAACGAAAAAGATCCTGCCGCCTTGTCCCCATTCCTTTGCCTCCATTCCTTTGCCATCCAGCACCTGCTGCGGTTGGTCGAGCGCTCAGCACCGCGCGTTTGACTGGTCGGTCTCCGTCGCTATCGTCGCGCCCATGATTTTTCCCTCGCCGCGCGCGAATCTTCTCGTCCCGGCGCTCCGCACTTTCCTCCCGGCCCTCGCCTTGCTCATCACCACCGGCGTGAGCCTTGCCGCGCCCGCCACCGCCGATGAGCAGGTGACCCGCGGGCGGGCGCTGTATTTTCAGCACTGCATCATCTGCCATCAGGCGGCGGGCCAGGGCGTGCCGGGGTCGTATCCGCCGCTGGCGGAGTCGGACTTCGTGCGCACCAACACCGACCGCGCCATCCGCACGATTGTCGAGGGCCTGTCCGGGCCGATTGTGGTGAATGGCAAGTCGTACAACAACGTGATGCCGCCGGTGGTGCTCGATGATGCCAAGGTCGCCGACTTGATGACCTTCCTGCTGCACGCCTTCAAGAATGGCGGCGGACAAATCACCGCCGAGAAGGTGAAGGCCATCCGCGCCAAATCCCGCTTCGCCACGTACGAAGCGCTGGTCGCCGCCAGCAACTATCCGCCGCTGCCCGCCGCGCCCGAGGGCTTCACGCTGCGCGAGACCGTCCGCCTCACCGCGCCCGTCGCGCGCATCACCAGCGATGGCCGTGGCAAAACCCTCTATCTTGCCGGCGGCGCCACAGTCTCGAAACTCGATCTCGTCACCAAGAAAGTGACGCCGCTGATCCTGCCCGACGACCTCGGCCTCGACATCAAGCGCGGCGACTTCGGCATCGGCGGCTTCGCGCTGGATGCACAGAAACGCCTCTACCTCGTCGTAAGCCAACGCGTCGCGCCGGAGGGCAAGTTCATCGTCACGAACGAAATCACGTTTTACCGCACGAGCGCGACGAACAAAGAGGGCGACCCGATCGAGCCGCGCGTGTGGTTCCGCACGAGCTATCCCTGGGGCATCGGCCCTTACAATCACGGCGTCGGTCATCTCGCGTTCGGGCCGGATGGTTTTCTCTACGTCAGCAGCGGCTCGCGCACGGACGGCAATGAAACCGGCACTGATCCCGTGCATTTCGCCACCACCGGCGAGACGCCGCTGACCGCGTGCCTCTGGCGGCTCGATCCCAAATCCGACGCGCCCGAGATCAAGGTTTTCTCGGCCGGCCATCGCAACGCCTACAGCTTCTGCTGGACCGACCGCGGCGAGATGTTCGCCACCGACAACGGCCCCGATGCTGACGCGCCCGAGGAGTTGAACCGCGTTGTTCCCGGCAAACACTACGGCTTCCCCTACCGTTTCGCCGACTGGTCGAAGAAGGCGTATCCCTACACGCCGGACGCGCCCGCAGGCCTCGACTTTGCGCTGCCCGTCGCCAATCGCGGGCCTGCGGCGGGCGGCTCGAGCGCGATGCCGATGGCCACCTTTGATCCGCATTCCTCGCCCGCCGGCATCGTGCATCTGGGCAGCGATTTCCCCGGCGCGTTTCGCGACAGCCTGCTCGTCGTGCGGTTTGGAAATCTGCTCCAGCAAAAGAAGGACGTTGGGTTCGACCTGCTCCGCGTGCGCACCGAACCCACGGCGGATGGAGGCCTCGCAGCGGAAGTGACCACCGTGCTCGCGCCGCTGGGGCGTCCGCTCGACGTGCATGTCTCGGGCAAGGGGCGCGTGTTCATCCTTGAATACACACGCTCGACCGACAACAGCCGCAACTCCGGCTGGCTGCCCGGGCGCATCTTGGAACTCGCGGTGAAAAAATGATTTGCGCGGGGTGGCGACGGCTCGTCGCCACATGCTGGATGGCAACAAACTGTCGCCACCCCGGAACCATGGAAATGAAACCTGCAAGCAACTCCGCCGCCGCGAGGAACGGAGCCCCGCGTTTGGAGTGCGGTGACTTGTCACCGCTTTCCCGAGGCGACTTGTCGCCGTCGCACTGCGGGGGACGTGCGTGTGTAGAGGGGCGTTCGCGGCCCGCGCCAGCGGTGGCACGCGTGCGAGAACGGGTGCGCCTGAAAAGTTTGACGGCGACAAGTCGCCTGCGCAAAAGCGGTGACGAGTCACCGCACTCCAAATCGCCGCGGTTCCCATCCGGGTGCATCCGTGCGCATTCGTGGTTCAAGTTCGTTTCTTAGGCCCCTCCAATTCACCACGCCGCCTGTGCCGACCTGCGTCATTTTCAATCCCACCGCCCGCGGCGACAAGGCGCGGCACTTGCGCGAGCACCTCGCCGGCCTCGCGCCGGACTGTGTTTTCAAACCCACCGACTGCGCCGGTGCGGCCACGCGCCTTGCAGCGGAGGCGGTGGTTGCGGGCTTCGACACGGTCGTCGCGGCGGGGGGCGATGGCACGGTGAACGAAGTGGTCACCGGCATCGCGCGGGCGCCCGACGGCCTGCGCCGCGCGCGCCTCGGCATCCTGCCGCTCGGCACCATCAACGTGCTGGCCCGCGAACTGCGCATCCCGTTCGCGCTGAAACCCGCGTGGAATGTGGTCGCCACGGGCATCGAGCGTTCGGTCGATCTCGGCGAAATGGAATTCGCCGGCGCGGACGGACGCGAACGCCGCTCGGTCGTGCAACTCGCCGGCGCGGGGCTTGATGCGCGCGCCATCGAGTTGGTGAGCTGGTCGTTGAAGAAAAAGTTCGGCCCGCTCGCGTACATCTGGGCGGGCGTGCGGGCCATGCGCGAGCGGCATCCGGCAATCACCGTCAACCTCGGCGGCGACTCGCACGCCGATGCTGCGGAGAGCCGCCGCGCCGAGTTGGTGCTGATCGGGAGCGGGCAGTATTACGGCGGCTCTCTACGGGTTTTTCCGCGGGCACGCATGGATGATGGGAAGTTCGATCTCTGCCTGATCGAGCGTGTGACTTGGATGGCGCTGCTGCGCTTTGTCTGGGGCATCGCGACGGGACGGCTCGAAGGGCAGACGGGCTTCTCTTATTGGCAGAGCGCGGCGTTTTCGATGACCAGCGATGCGCGCGTGCCGTTGGAAATCGAGGGGGACGCGGTCGGGCATTTGCCGGCGACCTGCCGGGTGGTTCCACGGGCGTTGCGCGTTCTCGTGGCTGCGAGCCCGGCCTCGTAGGAGTCGAGGTAACGAGACTCTAACCTCCTTCTGCGAGAGGACCGTCCCAATCGCCGCACGCCGCGTCGTGACACCGCGCTCCGGTTCCACGCGCCTTGACCAGCCGGGACCACGAGACTCAGGGCGCGTGTCGCGTGGAAAAGGTTAGAGTCTCGTTACCTCGACTCCTACAAAGGGAATTCAGAAAACGCGGGCGATGAGGCTGAAGTGGAGGCCGTGGTCTTGCAGGTCGCGCGAGCCGTTGTTGAAGTCGCGGAAGGCGTGGCCCCAGTAGAGGCGGCCGGAGACGTGCGAGCACGGATTGAAGAGCAAACCCACGCCGGCGCTGGCGACATCGGATTGTTTGGGCGTGGGCGCGCCGATATTCCAGCCGAAGCCGTAGTCAAAGAAGGGCGCAAGCTGGAGACGCGGCTGGCCGTTGGCAGTGCTCCACACGGGCACGCGGAATTCGATCGAGCCGATCGCGCCCATGTCGCGGACGATCTGGTTTTCGCGCAGGCCGCGCACGGTGTTCGCGCCGCCGATGCTGAATTGTTCGAGCGAGAGCAGCGGGCTGTCGCTGACTTGAAAGGAGCCGCTGAGCACGAGCTGATCGCCGCGGGCATCGAGGCGGCGGACGTATTGGGCCTGGCCCTGCCACGAGACGAATTTGCCGTCGCGCGCCGTGCCGTTGCGCGTGGCGTCGAGGACTTCGAGACCGAAGTTGATGCTCGAGCGCAACGCCAGCACCTGCTTCTGATCGCGCTCGGTCCATTCCTGAAAAAAGCGCAGCACGCTGACCGCGGTCTCCCCGTTGATCGCGCCGGGCGAGAAGGAGAACGGAAGACCGAAGAGGGAGGATTTGCTCTGCCGCCAGTCGCCGGTGAGGCCGATGGCGATCTCGCGCTGCATGGTGCGATGGAGCGGCTGGCGCAGCGTCACGCTGTAGCTCACGGACTCGCTGTTGATGTCGAGCGCGTTGAACGGCTCCTCGATGATGGCGAAGTCGTGGCGGCCGTAGCTGAGCTTCAAGGTCGTGTCGTACGGCGTGAGCGGAATGGTGTACGAGGCGCTGAGATTTTTCACGCCGGACCAGTCCGCGCCGTCCTGGGTGCGCTGGGCGATGCCGTAACGAAACTCGAGCGCGTCGCCCCAGCCGAGCACGCTGGAGTGCGAGGCGATGGCCTCGAGAGATTCCGCGCCGACGCTGGCGGGGCGGTCGTTGGCGACTTGGAAGGCGAGGTGCCACGGGGATTTCTCGGCGACTTTTACGTCGAGGTCGGCGGTGCCGCGGACGGCGCCGGGTTTCAATTCGGCGTTGATGCGCGAGACGTTGGGATCCTCCTTAAGGAACATGAGGTTCTTTTCGAGACGCGGGAGATGCAGCGCCGCGCCGCCGTCGCGCGCGATGCGGCTGCGGTAGTAGCCGGGGCGGAGATGCCGCGCGCCGTCAATGTTGATGCGGGTGAGACGGCCTTCAACGATGCGGAAGGTGACTTCGCCCGACGCGTCGGGCGGGGCGTCGAGGAGCGCGCCGGAGTTGACGTAGCCGGCGTTGACGTAATGGAGCGTGAGAGCGGTGCGGGCGTCCTCGAGTTCGCCGAGCGCGGCCTTGCGGTTGAGCCAAGGCGCGAGGAGTTCGGCGAGTTCAAGGTCGGTGAAGACGGTGTTGCCGACGAAGCGGAAGTTCGTGATGACCGGCGCGGACGGCATGCGGGTGAGGGCGGCCAAGGCGGGGCGGGGGACGGTCTCTTCCGCCGGGGCGGTAGGGATACCGCCCGCGACCAGCGCCGCCGCCAGCAATGGCAGGAGGGCGCTGGCGGCGGGCGCGAGGACTGGCCGCTGGGGAAAAGCGATCACGTGATGGTGATGGCAACCCCCTTGAAGACGGTGGGATAGGCGCGCAGGCGGGCGACGATGAAGCTGTTGCCGGGCGCGGTCGAGGCGGGGATGGTCAGGCTGCGGGAGCCGTCGGCGCGGGTGTAGGCGGCGCCGTTGATGGCGATGCCCGGCACATTTTTGGAGTCAAAATAACCGGTGGAGGGCGGCTGCGTGTTGGTGGTCTGGATGAAGAAATCCATCAACGTCGCATTGGATGGCCCGGTGTTCGGGGCCAGGGTGGTGACGTCGGTGACCTGCACGGTGCTACCGTGGGCCGCGGTGGTGGCGCTGAGGTTGTTCAGGGCGATGGTGAGGATGGGTGCTGGCATAGGGCTGGTTTTTTTGGGGGGGTGGTTTTTTGGTTGGTTGGTTGGGTTTTCAAGCGGGCCGCGGGTGCCGCTGCCCGACGGAAAACTCAATACTTAGAAATCGATTGGCACCACGGCCACGTTGTTTAGGTAGTACACCTCCTGGTCTCCCGCGCCGACGACGATCTCGGCCATGAGGTACTGGCGGCCGGTGGGGCGGGGGGTGGGGAGGTTGAACAGGGCGGCGGAGTTGGAGCGCACGTAGGAGCTTCCGGGCGAAAAACCGGGAACGTTGCGGCTGTTCAGGTCGCTCCCGTAAGCGAGCAGTTTCGGATTGCTGGCGGGGTTGTTGGTGTTGGTGCCGAGATAGAATTTGACCGAGGTGAAGGTGGAAGTGTCCGGCCCCAGATTGCGGGTGGTGTCCACGCACTGGATGAGATTGGCGGGCGAAGTCACGAAGCGAGGCGGGCTGAGTGTTACGGCAAGATTCACTTTTTTGGTCGCCACGGCGCCGACCTTTTCGACGCTCGTACAGGCGCCCAGCACGGCGACAAGAGCGCTGAGGGTGAGGATTTTGAACTGCTGGCGCGGAGGGAAATGGAAGTGCATGAGAGGTTTTTGGCTGAGGTTTGGGTTTGGAATTTTTCGTGGTTGGCGGAATCACGGCGACAGGCTGAGACCGCCGCGTCCGGAAGTGATGAAGGAGCTCCCGGTGCCGAGGGACTGGGCGGCGCAGTTTTCGAGCAAACGCGAATCGGCGTGCAGAAACACGCCCGCGAGCGGGATGAGCCGGCCGGCCAGATCGGAGTCGGGCGCCACCACTTCGACCTGCCCTTGGAACGCGGTCTTGTTGGGCGTGGTCGCCTGCACGGTGCTGCCGGAGCGGAGGAAAGAACCCGCGACGACGGTGATGAAGCCCGCGTCGGCGGCGGCGGAATTGGCAGTGATCGCGGAGCCGCGCAGCACGATCAACGGCGGATCGAGCACGATGTTGCCGCCGTCGAAGCCGGCCGAAGCGCTGATCTGGCTTTGCTCCAGCAGGATCAGATTCCCGGCCTTCAAGGTGATCGACCCGCCATCTTGCAGCGAGGTCGCGCTGAGGTGCGCGTGGTCGAGGCGCAGATCGCGGCCGGCGCTCACGGTGATGCCGCCGGCCCGGCTGTTTTCCGCCCTGACGGAGATCGCAGCGTTTTCCGTGAGGCGCACGGAATCGGCGGCGTGGAGAATCACGCTACCGGCGTTGCCCGCATCGCGCGCGGCGCTGGACGCGATGCCCGCGTCGCGGCCGAGGAAGATGTTGTCCAGGTCCACGACAATGTCGCCCGCCGCGCCGAGCGACGAGGAGGCGGTCGAGATTCTCGCCCCGCCCGAGAGCGACAGCTCGCCGTAACCAGACGCGCCGCGGCGGAGGTGGATGGTGCCGCCGCGACTGGCGGCGAGCGAGTTGCCGGTCGCACTTTGGATTCCCGAAAACGCGGAGCTGCCGGCGGCGTTGAGTTCGAAGCGGTCAGCCGCAATCGTGATGGAACCGCCGTCGCCGGCTCCGAAACTGGAAGCCGAAACATTGCCACCGGTCACGCGGAACAGGCCGGCCTCAATGGTGATGGCCCCACCAGCGACGGCGCTTTCCGATTCGGTGGCGATGCGCGCGCCCATGCCCAGCAGCAGGCGGCGGGCCTGCACGCTGATGCCGCCGACCGGGCCGCCAAAACTGACGGCCGAAATGTACACGCCTGAATCGTCGGTCCCCACCTCGAACGTGTCGCCCGCCGTGATCCGGATTTCGCCACCGCGGCCGTCGCCGCCGACAGAAGCGGTGACGCTGCTGGTCCCCGAAAGCGAAATATTTTGCGCCCGCACGAACACATTGCCGCCGTCGCCGGTCGAGCCGCCATAGGTGTCGGTGAGGACGGTGGAATTATTTCCGAGCGTCACCCGCGGTGCCTCGAGCCACAGGTCGCCGCTGCGCGCGGGGCCGAAGACCCGGGCGGTCAGGCTCGAGGAATTGTTCAACTCGACCGAGCGCGTGGCCTTCACGTCGATGGCCACATCGGTGTCCACGGTCTGCGACTGCGCCTGCACGTACACGAGGTTGTCGAGGAGGATGTCGCGCCCGCGCAGGGTCACGCGGCCGGCCCGCTCGCCGTCCACGGTGAGCGCGGTGCTGTTGCGCAGGGTCAGCGTCGCGTGTTCGCCGAAGTGCTCGGTGCGAATGACCGCATGAGGATCCCCTAGATTGATCGCGACTTCTCCCGCACCGGCCAGCGCGAGCAACGCCAGCGCGCCTCCGGGCGCCGTGAGGCTGCGGTGATCCACGTCCAGCTCGCCGCCGGCCAGGATGAAGCTGCGCTGCGGCGAAACCAGCAACTCGGGCGCGGACGACACGCCATCGTACGCCGGATCGTTCACCGTCACCGGCGAGTTCCGCCCGCGCGCGGCGAACTCCGCCGCCAGAAACCCGACCGCCGTAAGCGGTTCCGCGCTGAACACCGGCGTCCCGCCCGCCGGCCGCGCGGGAAAAATGGTGCCGTCGCGGAACCGGAGATAATCCGCCGTCGTCGCGAGGAACGAGCCGTCCAGCGTCAGGCTCGCGCCCGACCCCAAGGTGATCCCGTGCGGATTCATGAAGAACAGGCTCGCCCCCGCGATGCCCGACATCAGTCCGCCGCCGATGACCGAAGGCTGCGGGCCGGTGACGCGCAGGACGATGTTTTGAATCGCCGCCGGACCGGTGAAATTCGCGAACTCGCCCGCATTGAGCTGAAAGTCGGCGAAGCTGTGAAAGAGGTTCGGCCCCGCCTGCCGGCCAAGCGCCGCATCAATCTCGTAGATCGGGCCCGCCAGCGTCTGCGCCGGCCCGACGGTGCCATCGAGCACGAGGCTGCCGGGCACGATGACCGGCGGTGGCGCGATGACACTGGTCGCCACGTTGACTTCCCGCGGCGCGGCCCCGGCTCCCACCGCGATCTGCTCGACCACGCTGTAGGGGGCCATCAGTTCGGTGGCGGGCGTCGTCACCACCGCGCCGGCGACGAGGGATAATTTGGAGTACGGCACCGTAAGCTTGGAATCATTCACCACGATGTCCTGCGGCGCGGGCGACAGAAATCCGAAGGCGCGCGGATCGGCCGAGGTCAGCACCGGTCGCTCGCCGGGATTGGCGGCGAAGCGCCCGCCGTCGGCCAACCGGATCGCATCCGCTGTCGTGGCCGTGAAGGAGCCGCTGACATCCAGCGTGGCGTTCGGGCCGAACACGATGCCGGCGGGATTCATGAGGAACAGATTCGCGCCCGGGATCGTGGACTGAATCATCCCGTCGATCGAGGACGCGCCGCCGGTGACGCGCGCCAGCACATTGCGCACCTCAGCCGGCCCGGAGAAAACCGCGGCCTCCCCGTTGACCAGATTAAACTGTTGGAAGCTGTGGAAAAGATTGCGCCCGACCTGCCGGCCGTAGTCCGCGCGGATTTGGAAGTTCGGACCCGTGAGGTTTAACGCCGCCCCGCCGAGGCTGCCGTCGAGCTTGATCTGCGCCTGCGCCTGCACCGCACCGAACAGGCCCAGCCAGAGCAAGGAAAGGCGAAGGAATTGTGGCGGAGCCGGGAAGGTGATGGAGTGGGTGGCCATGACAACCTGCGGCGGATTGAACACATCTCCGGCAACCGACGCAAGCGGGACTATCGCCGCCATAATGCCAACTGCTTCAACTGGCTCCGCAATTGCCCGCCCCAGTCGCTGCACGCCGTCGGCCCCGACCCGCCCTGCGGCCTGCTAAAATTCATACGAAAAGAAAGTGTCGAAGCTCCGTGCCGAGGGCGGCGGCGGGTGGCGGCGGCTGCCGGCAGATGCAGCAAAGGCCGCGTGGCGGTATTCGACTCGCGCAGTTCGCTCCCGCTCCACGTTCAGGAATTGCCAAAGCAAAGATGCTCCCCTTACTGTGCGCCGCGCCGCGGGAATCCAGCCGACCTGCGCCATTGCCAATGTCCGAATACAAAGTCCAGTTCGAGGTCTTTGAAGGCCCGCTCGATTTGCTCCTCTATCTTGTGAAGAAGGAGGAGGTGGACATTTACGACATCAATCTCACCAAGATCGCCACCGAGTTCATCCGGCACATCGAGATGATGCGCCAGCTCGACCTCGATGTCGCCGGCGAGTTCCTCGTCATGGCCGCGACGCTCATGTACATCAAGAGCCGCGAGCTGCTCCCGGTCGAGCAGCAGGTCGAGGCCACCGACGAGGACGAGGACACCGAAGACCCGCGCTGGGAACTCATCCGCCGCCTCGTCGAGTACAAGAAATTCAAGGACGTCGCCGCGCGCCTGCAGGAACGCGAACTCCAGCAGGAAAACACCTACGCCCGCCAGCCCGGCAAACCCCAGATCGTCGAGGCTCCCGTCGCCCGGCCCGTCGTCTCGATCTTCGACCTCGTCAACGCCGTCAACGCCATCCTCAAGCGCTTCCAGCAGCAGGAGGTCCGCGACATTTTTCAGGACAAATGGACCGTCAGCGAAAAAATCGAGCTGCTCCTGCGCACGCTCAGCGAGCGCACGACGATCAAGTTCTCCGAGCTGTTTGCATCGGCCACCAGCCGCACCGAGGTCGTCGTCACCTTCCTCGCGATGCTCGAACTGATCCGCCTCAAGCAGCTTCTCATCACCCAGCCCGAGCCGTTCGACGAAATTCAGCTCGTCCGCGCCCCGTCCGCCGTCACCCCGCCGCCCGTTGAGGAAATGGCTGCCGAGCCGGCTGCCGCGCCGTCCGTCGATTCCTCCGCGCCAACTGCCGAAGCCGCCGTCACTGCCGCGCCCGCCGTCCCGTCCGCCGCCGAAACTCTCCCCGCCACCTGACGCATGGAACTCAAACTCATCCTCGAATCCCTCCTCTTCTCCGCGCAGAAACCGCTCAGCCCGCGCGAACTCCGCGACCTGCTCAACGCCGCCGCTGAGCAGTCCGAAGACACCGCCGTCAAGGCCTTCAAGAAGCTCAAGGAAGAGGAACTCGTCGCCGCCCTCGAACAGCTCGCCCACGACCACGAGGCTGCCAAACGCAGCTACCGCCTCACCTGCATTGCCGGCTCGTGGCTCTTCGCCAGCACGCCGGAATTTTCCCCTTGGATCAAAGTGCTCGTCGGCGAAAAAGCCCGCCCGACGCGCCTCTCGCAGCCCGCCCTCGAGACGCTCGCCATCGTCGCCTACCGCCAGCCGCTCACCCGCGCCGAGATCGAGCAGATTCGCGGCGTCGCCGTCGATGGCGTGATGCAGACCCTCGTCGAGCGCAGCCTCGTCGAGCAGGTCGGCCGCGCCGACGCCCCCGGCCGTCCCGGCACCTACGGCACCACGCAGCAATTCCTGGAATACTTCGGCCTGCGCAGCCTTGAAGACCTCCCCGACGCCGACGAACTCCGCCGCATCCCGCTGAAAAAACCCGAGACCCTCGTCACCGCCGACGCCGAAGCCAACCCGGCCCCGAAAGAAGAAGTCTCCCTCGAAACCGCCGAAGCCGCGCCCGGCACGCCCGCAGCCGCCACCGCCGCACCCGAGTCTCCGGCCCCGCCGCCCACGCCCCCCGCCGCGGCATCGGAAAATCCCGCCACCAACTGACCGATGAACCTGGCGCGGAAAATCAGCACCCAGCTCGTCGCGCAGGCTTCCCAGCCTTCCGTATCGCGGGTTTCCAAACCGCCCCTGGGGAGGCGACAGCTTGTCGCCTCTGCCTCCCGGCCTGCGGTCTCCCGGGTTTCCACAGCCGCCCGTGGGGAGGCGACAGCTTGTCGCCTCTGCTTCCAGCCTGCTGTATCGCGAGTTTCCAAACCGCCTCTGGGGAGGCGACAGCTTGTCGCCTCTGCCTCCCGGCCTGCGGTCTCGCGGATTGCTAAACCCGCAGTGCGTCCAGCGAAGCCTACGCCCCGCCGACTTGGAAGCCGGCGACCCAGCCAGTTTGAAAACCTGCGCTACCCGGCGTGCGCCGCGCGCCATGCAGATTTCGGCGCGCGACCGGTCCCCGCCCGCAGCGGCCCCGCACCCGCGAGGCTGCCAGAAACTTCGATCACCCCGGCTTCGACGTTGCCGCTGCGACCGGGGACCGGCCGCGCTCCGCATTTGTTTTTGGCCTCGCCCCTCTTTGCGTCTCTTCGCGCTCTTTGCGGCCATACCCAACCCCGTCTATAGGATGAACCTCTCCGAGCACCGCCAGGAAATCGACCGCATCGACGCGCAGATCGTCAAGCTCCTCAACGAACGCACCCGCCACGTCCTCGGCATCGGCGAGATCAAGCGCCAGAACGGCGGCGAGATCTACGCCCCGCACCGCGAGCGCCAGGTCCTCGAGCGCATCTGCAAACTCAACGCTGGCCCGATCACCAACGAATCCATCCGCGCCATCTACCGCGAGATCATGTCCAGCGCGCTCGCGCTCGAGAAATCCATGACCATCGCCTACCTCGGCCCGGAGGCGACCTTCACCCACCAGGCCGCCCTTCAGCGCTTCGGCTCGAGCCTCCACTACGCCTCGCAAAAAACCATCGCCGAAGTCTTCAACGAAGTCTCCAAAGGCCGCGCCGACTACGGCGTCGTCCCCGTCGAAAACTCCACCGAAGGCGTCGTCACCCACACCCTCGACATGTTCGTGGACAGCGATCTGAAAATCGTCTCGCAGATCGTCCTCCCCATCTCCCACTGCCTCGTCAGCCGCGGTCCGCGCGCCCGCATCAAGAAACTCTACGTCCACCCGCAGACCCTCGCGCAATGCCGCGGCTGGGTGCAGAAAAACTTCCCCAACGTCGAACTCATCGAGACCTCCTCCAACGCCCGCTCCGCCGAACTCGCCGCCGCCGAAAAAGATTCCGCCGCCATCGCCGGCCTGCTCGCCGCCGAGAAATACCAGGTCCCCGTCCTCGAACACGACCTCCAAGACAACGCCCACAACGTCACCCGCTTCCTCGTCCTCGGACGTCAGTGCAGCCCCGCCACCGGCCACGACCGCACCAGCGTCATGTTCAGCATCGCCCACGAAGTCGGTGCGCTGCACAAGGCCCTCGCGCCCTTTCGCCGCTACCGCATCAACATGACCAAGATCGAATCCCGCCCCAGCAAACGGAAGGCTTGGGAATACTTCTTCTTCGTGGACTGCGACGGCCACAGCACCGATCCCAAAGTCGCCCGCGCCCTCCAGCAACTCGGCGAACATTGCAGCCTCGTCAAAGTCCTCGGCTCCTATCCCCACGCCGAGTGACACGCCGCCGGAGTGCGCCCGTCCCCGGGCGCAGCAAGCTCCACCCACAGTGCGACGTCCGTAAAATCCAGCGTCCCCCGTACCCGCGAACGTCGCTGCGGCCGGGGACGGCCGCACTCCGCCGCTGTTCGGAGTCCCGGCTTCAACCGGCGCAACGCTGAAAAACCGCGCCTGATAGAATGCTAAAAAAAGAAACCGGCGCGAACTTGCGTCCGCGCCGGTGGCGTAAAAGAGGCTTGCGGTCGGTTTACTTAAGCACGGCCTGATGCAGCTCGAACCAGTCGTCGATGTTGTTCAGGTCCACCGCGCCGGGGTTGACCGAGCCGTCGTCGGGCAGGCCGCTGGCACCGAGGATGCCCTTGCGGGTCGCGTCGTCATGGATGTAGCCCATGATGGCGACGTTGTTCTTGTAGATCGTGGCCTTGTCGAGCTTCACGCCCGGCTGCTTCTTAATCCACGCCTCGAACTGCGGATAGGTCGGGCGCGAGGCGGCGATGAACGACTTCACCGCGTCGGGGTTCAGGTTCAGCGCCGCGCAGACCATCGAGTCGTAGCCCTTGCCGAGGCCGGGATAGCCCGCGGCCAGCTTGCCCCGCGCTTCGAGGGAGACTTTGAGCCACAGACGCGGCAGATGGAGAACGCCCAGCGGACCGGCCACGCTGGAGCTGATGAGAGGAACAATGGTATTGCTCATGAGTTGTTGTTGTTGGTTTGGGTTGAACGAATTGCGACGCGGACAGTACTGAAAAGCCTTCGCGAGGGTCAACGGGAATTTCCGAAAACGACAAGGCGCAGTCCCCACGCCAACCCCGGCGCAGCATGGATACAACGCACGCTCGCAGGTGAACGGGGGAGGTCGGCCGCGAACGGTGCGGCGACCGTGGACGGACAGGAGCGGGGCAACTGAGTTTTGGGCAAAGGAATGGTGGCAAAGGAATAAGGTGAAGACTTTTTGTCATCATTCCCCTGCCTCCATTCCTTTGCCAATTCCGTTGCGGGGATTCGGATTCCGATTCACGCGAGCCAGCATCCGGATTCCCCGGCATCTTGCGGGATCAGCCTCCGCCTCGTCGCCTCGCCGCCGACACATTCTCACAGCTTGCGATGCCCGCGCGCCCAGCTCCGCGCCCGGCGTTGGCGCGCAAACTCGGCTCCCGCATCCCGTTTCACCCGCGCCCGCGATATTCCTCCATCAGCTTCAGGATGCCCTCGCGGATCGCGAATAACTCCGCGCGCACCTCGGCGACCATGGCCGCCGGCAGCAACGGCTTCGGCGCGACCGCCTCGAGTCCCGCCTGCGCCCGATGCAGGTGGTCGAGCGCGCGCTTGAGATACGCCACCGTGAAACTGCCGTCGGGGCCGCCCCGCCCGTCGGCGATCCCGTTGAGCGCGCCCGCCAGCTTCGCGCCCGTGGTCATCCACTCATCCATGAGCTGCCGGAAATCGTCGTCCTCCGATTCCTCCAAGCCCAGATCATCGGTCGCGTGCCAGAACTTCCTCATGCTCTCCGTGCAGCGAAATTGCAGCGGATGATGGATATGCCCGTGCTCGTCCCGCATCCAGTCGATGCCCTCGCGATGCGGCTCCGGCTCCGGGTCCGGCTCGTCCAACGCCGCCTCGCATGCACGGTTGATCTCCTCGATGCGCAGCCGCTGCTCCTCCGCTTCCTCCGGCGTAAGCTCCTCCTGCCAGCCCATCTCCCGTGCGATTTTTTCCTCGGCCTCGTCCGAATCGCCATACTTCTCCAGCAACTCCATGTACTTGTCCGTGCGCGCATCGGATTCTTTCAGGAACTTCTCGTAATCGTGCTCGTCCCACTCCGCCTCCGGGTCCTTCTGCCCGCGCTTCTGTTTCTCGACCGCCGCATCCAACTGCTGGGTGAAACCCTCCCACCCCGCCTCGGCGGCCTGCGCGCGCTGCTGTTCCTCGGCCGCCGTCAGCCGCCATTCCGGCGCGGAAATCGTGAGCTGAAACTCCGCGCTCTCGATCACCACCCGCCCGTTGCCGTCGCTGAACCATTCCAAATACAGCGCGTTGGCCATGCGCTCCGGCGGCTTCTCGCCGCGGTCGATCATCGCGAACGCCACGTCCTCGGGCACCGTGAAAACCCGCACCTTCCGCGACGCCGAGAGATCCCCGATGCGCCCGCGCTGCACCGGCGCAAACGCCGGCTTCTTCCGCATCGGATACGTCTTCGTCGGGTTCGTGAACTGGAGCAGGCACCCCGCGAGGTCCGGGCACGCATTGCCCGCCAGCTCGAGCGTCACGGGCTCGGCGAGGCCGTCGAGCCACAGCGTCCCGCGCACCATCCCCTTCACCCGGTTGTCAATTTCACCCCGGACCACACTGTCGTGAATGCGCCATGCCATGCCGGGAAAATAGTCACGCGCCACGGTGACAGGCAAAAGCATTCGCGGGCGAAGCCGACGCCGGCACCCAGCGCGCCGCCGGGCGTGAGGATGCGCAACCGGCGCGCTGGGGACAGACGCGCCCTACCTCCAGCGACCGTCCCCGTTTTCCCGCAGCGCCGTTTTCATTTCGCCGCCTCACGCCCTCGCCAACCAACAAATCCATGTTCCCCCGCCGCCTCACACGGCTAATCTCCGCCCCCATGAAGCCATCACCTTCTCTCCTCGCCGCCCTCCTCTGCGCGCTCTGCGGTCTGGCGCAGAGTTCCCCAGCCGCCCCCAAACCCAACGTCCTCCTCATCTGCGTGGACGACCTCAAGCCCATCCTCGGCTGCTACGGTGACAAATTGGTGAAGTCGCCAAACATTGACCGCCTCGCCGCGCGCTCGGTGCAGTTCGACCGCGCCTTCTGCAACCAGGCCGTCTGCTCGCCCTCGCGCAACTCCCTCCTCACCGGCCTGCGCCCGCAGACCCTCGGCATCTACGACCTCGGCACCAACTTCCGCCGCGCCCGCCCCGACGCCGTCACGCTCCCGCAGCTCTTCAAGCAGCACGGCTGGCGCAGCGAAGGCATGGGGAAAATCTTTCACGTCGGCCACGGCAACACCAACGACCCCGCGTCCTGGAGCAGGCCGCATTGGAACGCCAACGTCGTCGCCTACGCGCTGCCCGCGAGCAAGGCCAAGACCGGCCTCACCCGCGAGGAAGCACTCTTCTCGAACAAATCCGCGAAAGACCTCCCGCGCGGCGCCGCGTGGGAATCCGCCGACGTACCCGACAACACCTACCCCGACGGCGCGCTCGCCGACCACGCCATCGAACGCCTGCGCGCCGCGAAGGAAAAGCCCGCCGAGCCGTTCTTCCTCGCCGTCGGTTTCGTGAAGCCCCATCTGCCGTTCGTCGCGCCGAAGAAGTATTGGGACCTCTACGACCGCGCCGCCTTCCGGCTCGCCGAAGTCCGCACGCCGCCCGAGGGCGCGCCGGTTTACGCGCCGCAATTCGGCGGCGAACTGCGCCAATACAGCGACATCCCCGACGTCGGCCCGCTCAACGACGACCTCCAGCGCACGCTCATCCACGGCTACCACGCCGCCGTGAGCTACATGGACGCGCAGCTTGGCCGCGTGCTCGCCGAACTGGAAAAACTCGGCCTTGCGGAAAACACCATCGTCATCCTCTGGGGCGACCACGGCTGGCACCTTGGCGACCACAGCATCTGGTGCAAACACACGAACTACGAACAGGCCGCGCGCATCCCGCTCCTCGTCGCCGTGCCCGCCGGAGCCGGCGGCGCATCGATCAAAGCCGGCGCGAAGAGCGGCTCCCTCGTCGAAACCGTGGACATCTATCCCACGCTCTGCGAACTCGCCGGCCTGCCCGCGCCCGCTGGCCTGGACGGCCGCAGCTTCGTCCCCACGCTGCGCGACGCCGCCGCGCCAACCAAGGACCACGCCATCCACGTCTATCCGCGCAACGCCCCCGGCAAAGGCCCCATGATGGGCCGCGCCATCCGCACCGAGCGCTACCGCCTCGTCGAGTGGAAGAAGATCGGCGCACCCGCCAGCGACGCCGACCTCGAGCTCTACGATTACGAAACCGACCCGCTCGAACGCAAAAACCACGCCGCCGCGCAGCCCGCAATCGTCGCGCAACTCCGCGCCCTGCTCTCGCGCCATCCCGAAGCCAAACCGCAAATCAGTTCCGCCCCCGCCGCCAAGCCAGCCACCACGAAACCCGCGCTGGACCGCAACGCCCTCTTCGACTCCAAAGACAAAAACAAAGACGGCAAACTCTCCCGCGAAGAATTCCTCGCCAACCAGCCCGACCCCGATAAAGCCCCGGCGCGCTTCGACGAGTTCGACACCAACAAAGACGGCTTCCTCAGCCGCGAGGAATTCGTGACTGCGGGTGGGAAAAACAAGTGAAGGCGAAACCAACCAAGCCGCCGGTTGAAATTCCCGAGCCGACGCTCATCGGCTACTTCGCCAAGCTGACCATGAAGCGGCCCGACTGGTTGACGGCTCCGCAGGTGGAGGAAATCTGCAGCGCCAGCACCTGCATGTCTCGCGCTGACTGGGATTGGCTCAACGTGTGGAAGCACAACGAGATGTGGCTCTACGACTCTCCGGACCTTGCCACCGACGTGGTGCCCGCCGAAAAACTCGCCGCCTGCGACGTCTATGCCTACCGGCTTTACCCAGTGCGATTCGTCCAAGGATGCCGCAAACTGTTCACCATCCCGATGGTCAAGCCCTCGGCGTTGAACAGCGGTTTCGAGCGGTTTGGTTACGACCTTTTCAGCCGCACTTTCGAGAAGATTTCCGACTGTTCTCCCTTGTTCGAGTGCTCCCCACTTTCGTGCAACAACCTCGCCGCCGAAGTCCCCACCAACCGCTACTGCCTGCTGGACACCGCCGAGGAAGCCTTCTCCCTCGCGCCCACGCTGGAAGTCCCCGGCCAGCCGCCGCGCGGCGAGCCTGGCCCCTATTTCATTGTCGAAGTCTGGCGGCAGCGACGCGAGCGCACGCCTTCTTCGGTTGGATGAATTTGCCGTGCTCGTGGGACCTGCAAGCGCGGAGAAAACGCGCACGCATTGCGAACAGCGGAAGCCTCGAACTCAGCGCATCACGACCTTCAACCCCTCCGCCTCCGCGAGCCGTTTCTGATTCCCATCAAACGTCAGGAACTCGCCCTTGCCCAGATGCAGCGCCGTCGCGACGTGCATGATGTCCGCGAGCCGATGCCCCGCCTGCTCAGTGTGGCGCGCGCTCAATTCCTCGGCCCGCTGATGTACCGCCGACCAGTCCACCGCCACGACCTCCAGCACCTTCGTCCGCAGGTCGGACTCCAGGTCGCGCAACATCTGCGTGGCCTCGTGTTTGCCGAAGCCCTTCGTCTTGTCCGCCGCGTGCAACCGAACCTGCAGCCGCACCGATTGGCGAAACTCCAGCAGCAGGAACGTGGACACCGGCAATGCCCCCGTGCGCGTCGCCATGAACGCGATGGCCTTCGGCGAATGCACCTGCCGCCGGTAGAGCGAGCAGAGAAACGACGTGTCAGGAAAACAGTTCATCCCTCCTCGCCCTCCAGCTCCGCCGCACGCATCGCCTGCACCTCCGCGTCGCTGAAGACGCGGTCGCCCCAGATGGCTTTCTGGCGGGCCGCAAAGTCAGGGTTCTTCACCTTGGCCGCCCGCTTGCCCCGCAGCGCCGTGAGCATGGCGAACGGCTCCCCGCGTTTCTCGATGCACACCTCCTCGCCATCCCGCAGCCACGCCTCGAGCCGGGAGAAGTTGTTCCGCAAATCACGCACGGTCGCTGTTTTCATCGTGGGGACATTTTATGTCCACAGCCTCCGAAGTCAATTTCAGGAGCCGGGGTTCCTCAGCCCGCATCCTCGTCCGCGCTCTCATGCAGGAACCGCCGGCGCGCATGACGCACTTGCAGCACGATCACCGTCTTCGCGGCTTCATCAATCGTGTAGAGCACCCGCCAGCCCGCGCCCGATTTCCACGGGCGAAAGAGCATTTGGCGAATCACCATCGATTTATTCCAACGACCGTTTTCCGGTGCCATCCCATGTCGCTCCGGGACGGCAGCGAGCTTTGCCAAAGCCAATTCAAGTTGTTCCTGCCAGCGATCGGCAAGCGCATCACCGCCGTGGCTCTCGTCGGATTCATACCAGATTACCTGGTTCCGAATGTCTGCTTTCGCAGTATCGGAGACTATCCATTCGCGGTTCATCGGGTCGCACGCCTCCTCTTTGTTTCCTCACGCAGCCGCCGAAACGCCAATGGCCCGGGCGTTCCGCGTTCACCGCGATCGTAGGCTTCGATCGCCGCCTTCAACTCCATATCCAGCCGCTGCTCCTCCGCCTCATGCGCCATCTCCTCATAGCATGCCACCGACAGCACCACCGCGGCGGCCTTGCCATTCTGTGTCAACACCCGCGGGCGATTGGTCTTGGTCAGTTCGGCCAGGTGCTCCTTCGTGCCGCGGGCGAAGTCGGTCACGCTGACGATGTCTTCGGAAAGGATCATTTTCATGGCGGCAAGCTAGCACGGAATTATGTGCGCCAGCAATGCCGCATTTCCCCGCCGCATTTCTGACTCAATGATTCCACCACTCCGCCGCGCTCCGGTCGCACTGCGGAAAAAAAGAAAATCGACTTCGCCGACACCGCCCGGAAAGTAACCCGCACTCAACTATGAAGCATTTCCTCCCCGCCCTGCTCGCGCTCACCCTCGTCACGACCGCGCCCATCCCCGCCGCAATGGCGCAGGCCCCGGCCCCGGCCGCCACCCGGTTTTACCTCATCGGCAATTCCCTCACCTGGGACACCGTGCCGTCGCTGTTGTCCGGCGATGTGCAATGGCACGTGGATTGTGGCACGCCCCTCGCCCGCGTTTACAGCCATCCGAACAAGCCCTGCGTGACCAATTCCACCCTCTGGCCGGCCGCGCTGCGCGACAAACAATACGACGTCATCTCCGTGCAGCCGCACTACGGCTCGACCCTCGCGCAGGACGTGGAAGCCATTTCCGCCTGGATGAAACTTCAGCCCAAGGCCGTGTTCGTCATCCACTCCGGCTGGTCCCGACACGCCCAGCACGCGGACGAATTCGCGGGCTACGCCGCGCCGGATCAAATGGTCCACAACCCCGGTTATTTCCGCGCCCTGCTCGCCGAACTGCGCCGCCTGCATCCCGGCCGCGAGCTGCGCCAGACGCTTGCCCAAAACCTCCTCGCGCAAATCGCCGCGGACATCGCCACTGGGCAGGCCCCGGTGACGAAGCTCGTGGATTTGTATCGCGACGACATCCACCTCAAACCCGACAGCGGAAAATATCTCATGCACAACGCCATGCGGCTCGCGCTCGGCCAGCCGCTCTCCGCCGCCGGGTTCGCGAAGACCGAACCCGCGATGAAGCAATACCTCGACAGCGTCCTCGCCCAACTGCAAACGGCGCCGCCCGACAAAATCCTGCTCCCGCAAATCCTCTCGCCGGCGCCCACCACGGACCGCGCCGCGCTCATCGCCAAACTCTCGGACAAAAATTTGCAAACCAAACTCACGGCGCTGCTGCCCGCGATCGAGCGCGCCGTCGCCGCGCGCCCCGCGACCCTGGCGCTCGAGGCGGAGGTCAAGGAACTCGGCGGCAAACTCATCTGCACGTTCACCGCGCCGCAATGGCTTTACCTCGCGACCGGCGATACCGGGACGGAGATTTTCGATGTGCCCACCGCGGTCGATCTCTACAACGGCAACAACCCGCTCAAGGGCAAAGGCGGCCGCAACGAACGCGTCACCGACGCCTGGCTCCAGCGCCTCGCCAACGTCACCACGCTGCGAAAAATCGACCTCGCCAACTGCGCCGTGCAAGGCCCCGGCCTGCAACATCTCGCCAAGCTCACCGGCCTGCGGGAACTCAACCTGACCCTCACGCCCGTCAATGACGACGGCCTGAAACACCTCGGTGGCCTGACCGAATTGCGCATTCTCGGACTGGCCTCCACGCAATGCACCGGCACCGGCTTCGCCCACCTCACGGCCCTGCGCCACCTCGAGAACGTGAACTTCCACTTCACCCCGCTCAACGACGCCGGCCTCGCGGCCATCGCGCTGGTGCCCATCGCGGACCGCCTCTGGTTTGCCCACAGCAAATTCACCGACGCGGGTGCCGCGAGCCTCGCGAAACAAACCCACCTCAAGCGCATGGGCATGGGCAGCAACGACAAGGCCAGCTCGGGCGAAGCCGTGGCCGCGTTGGTGAATCTGCCGCTCGAAGACCTTGCGCTCCTCGACAACCAGGCCACCGCCGCCGGCCTCGCCCACGCCGCGAAGATCGCGACCCTCCGCAAGCTCGACGCCTCGCACGCGCCCACCGTCGGCAACGATTCGCTCAAGCTGGTCGCGCAAATGCCGGCGCTCGAAGAATTCAAACTCGGCAGCGCCCAGGTGGACGACGACGGCCTCCAGTCGCTCGCCGCCGCCAAGTCCCTCAAGAAACTCTCGCTCTTCGGCCTGAAAAAAATCACGCCCGCGGGCCTCGATCGGCTGCGCAAGGCCCGGCCCGAACTGGTGATCGAGGCGAGATGAAACTGCAAACAACCGCCGCTCTCGCCATCCTACCGACATGATCCGGCCCCGCCTGGCTTCTCTCTTTGCGCTCCTTTGCGTTCTTTGCGGCCAATCCCCCGCCGCGCCCGCCCGGCCCAACATCCTCTTCATCCTCGTGGACGATCTCGGCTGGGGCGACCTCGTAGCGAACGGCGGGGCGAGCGTGCCGACACCGCGCATGGACCAACTCGCGCGCGAAGGCATGCGCTTCACCCAGTTTTACGTCGCATCGCCGATTTGCTCGCCGTCGCGATGCGGGCTGCTCACCGGGCAGTTCCCGGCGCGCTGGCGCCTCACCAGCTATCTCCAAAGCCGCGCGGGCAATGCCGAGTGCGGCCAGGCGGACTTCCTTGATCCCAAGGCCCCGTCCTTTGTGCGCACCTTCAAGCAGGCAGGCTACGCCACCGCGCACATCGGCAAGTGGCACCTCGGCGGCGGACGCGACGTGACCGACGCGCCGAAGTTTGCCGCTTACGGTTACGACCTCGGCCTCGGCACCTACGAAAGCCCCGAGCCAACCGCGCCACTCGGCCTCAAAACTGTGCCGTGGGGACCGAACCGCGAGCCGCAACAAGTCGCCCGCCACGACCGCACGCGCTGGATGGTGGATGAAACCCTGGCCTTCGCGAAGCAGAACGGCACTCAGGCGTGGCTCGTGAACCTCTGGCTCGACGATGTTCACACGCCCTATCGACCGCGCGAGGGCAAGGACGACCGCGAGTTCGCCGCCAAGTTCCGCGACGTGTTGCTGGAAACGGACCGGCAGATCGGCCGTCTGCTCGACGGCCTGCGCGATCTCGGCGCAGCGACGAACACGCTCGTGCTGCTCGCCGGCGACAACGGCCCGGAGCCGTCCCTCAACCGCACGCGCACCGGCGGCTTGCGCGGCATGAAGTGGAGCCTCTACGAAGGCGGCATCCGCACCCCGCTCATCGCGCGCTGGCCCGGCGTCATCCCCGCCAACCGCGTGAACACCGCCACCGTCGTGAGCGCGGTGGATTTCTTTCCCACGCTCTGCGCGCTGGCCGGCGTGCCCGCGCCGACGGGCGTGAAGTTTGATGGCGAAGATTTGTCCGCTGTATTCCGCGGCCGCACGCAGCCGCGCAGCCAACCGCTGTTCTGGGAATACGGCCGCCAACCCGCGCCCGCGGGCAAATCAGGCATCCGTGCCTTCCCGTATCCGAACGAACCCGGTGCGAAATCCCCGAACGTCGCCATCCGCGACGGTGCTTGGAAACTCCTTGTCAACGCCGACGGCACCGGCGCGGAACTTTACGATCTCGCCACCGACCCGAACGAATCGAAAAACCTCGCGACGACCGATGCCGCCGCCGTCACCGCCGCGCGACTGCAAGCGGCCGCGCTGGCGTGGCGCAAATCGCTGCCGTGAAATCCACAGAAGGCGCGGGGCGATCCGCCGCGCCCGGCAGCCCGGCACCCGGTTGCATCCGGCTGGACCGGGTCGTGTTCCGCTTCCAGCGCGGTTACTTCGCGCCGAGAATCTTCAGCACCTTGTCCAGCAACGCCTCGACTTCCTTGACCTTCCCCTCGCGCGTCAGCCGCTCCAATTCCTCCTTCAACTGCAGGACTTCCGAGAGGTCCTTCCCGTCCGCCTGCCACTGCTTCGCGATCGCCTGGGCCTGGCGCATCTTCTCCTGAATCGCCCCGCTGCGGCCTTTGACTTCGGAGTTTCGCCTGCTGCTCCGACGTGAGTTTCCCTTTGACCTGCACCAGCAGGGCC